>CAZIJM010000007.1:0-19689 GCA_964539695.1 uncultured Methanomassiliicoccales archaeon
CCTCACGCTTTGCCGCAGTAAGCGTCGTAGGACTCATGCCCGTGAGATCGGATATCTGAGTGGCACTCCCGTATCCTAGTTTCTCGCAGTACAGGCCGAGGAACGTTCTGCGCTGATATTCATTCAGCAACGGCATCAATTTGCCAATCATCCTCTTGTCAGACTCGTCCAATACTGCTCCCCTGTGGGTCATTGTCATGGAATATGTATACATTATTTCATATATTATTTTTTATCAGATTCTAAGTCGGGGTTAGGCTGGTTACTCCCTTTCCTACTTCTCGACCTGCCTATAAACACCGTTCACCGACTCGTCCTGGATGGACAGGCCCCGCCGATCTCGACACTGGACTCTCTCTCCGAATCGAACAGGCTGCTTTCGAAGCCGTTGCCATCATGAGTATAAAACGGTCTGATGATCTTGTCGGAGAAGTCGTACCTTTCCAGGAACGTGAACACAGTCATGAGCATAGTACCCCAGTAGTTCGAGCAGTCCAAGACGGTGTCGTACCCGTTGATGTGTCAATGTATGACCTCTACTCTGAATAGGCTGCTCCTCTAATCCCCTTGACCTGGGCAATGCACTCGTAGTAGACGTCGGAATAGGGCCTTGCCATCTCGATCCTGAACATATTGGCCCCGATAATATCGCAGATTATCCTTGCAACCACCTCAGTGTTCCTGACGTCGATGCACTTGTACGAGCAAAGAAGTAGTTCTCGTTGGCCCTGGAGAAGAATGTGATGAGCTCTCTTGTCATGATGATTATTCTCCTTGGACCATTGTCTGATCAAATACTGATTAAAGCATCTGGCCTGTACTTAAATTGGTGTTGGCTCCAGCTTCAGGTGTTCAATTCTTGTTGGACCTGCGGCGAAGGTACACCTTGCCTACGTCCGTTACCGTGGCCATCCGAACGATCTCCGGGTCGGCATTCCCCTTAACGATGTCCGAGCGCAGGCGGGAGTAGTTGACCATGCTGATCGCGTCGTACTCACCGGTGTCCCTAAGCCGGGCGATGACCTTCGTTTTGTCTTCCGGCAACTCCACCTTCTTTTCATGGCGGATTAGTGCCTTCGCCCCGGTACCGGTCAGCGCCATGAATCCTTTTTCGTCTGCATACTTCACCATGAGGTCGGCCACGGCCTTCTGCTGGGTCTCTAGCGTTGCTTGCCTGCGGCGAAGGGCGTCGATCTTCTCCTGCAACTTGGCATACTCGTCCACTAGCCTGATCCCGTCGTCGTTACCCATAACCATGGCGTCCACCTTCATGGACAGCTCGTGAAGGTACCTAGGGCAGGAGGACATGTGGGGGCACTCAGAGCAGTACTCGGTCTCTCTAGGCAGAACGTCCTCGTCGGACAAATCAGCCATGATTGTCGCCACTTCCGACGTGGTCGCACGCAGGTCGTTCATATTGGCAGTACACTCTGAAGAGGCCTTGGATCCCAGGAACTCCCAACGGAGTTTGACGTAGTCATACTCTCTGAGATTCTCCAGAACCCACAGGGCGCACAGCCTCATTTCGATGTCCGCAGCCAACTCTTTCGACGACCTCAGTCCGGGATCGCACACGTACCTGCAAACGATGACGGTCCTCCCACTCCCATAGACTATGTCGATGGGTGCTAGGACCTCTGTCCCATCCGGCAGCGTGACGGTGCCGCTAAGTCCTACGGCAACGATCTCCTCGGCGGAACGCCTAGGCAGGGTGGACATGTAACCGTCGACGCACCTTTCCCCGAAACGTATCATATCGCGGACTTCCGCTGTCTGGGGGTATACGTCGGGGAAGTGCCTGTCCCATGAGTCCCAGAACACAGACAAAACGTCATCCCTCTCTACTTGCCCCCTCATCATCCGCCTCTGGTCAGCATACAGGACAGCGTCGTGCACAGACATTCTCATGCACTCCGTCACGGTGATCGTGTGCCCGCCGCCTTTCCTGTCGATCATAAACGCGTACGGGCAACGTCTGAACCGCTCCAAGTCCCAGAACGTGGTCACCCGCATCAAGTCACCCGCGGTAGATGTCTCCTCGCTCGCACACGAAGTCCAGGATGGGAATCAGGGACCTGCCGGTTTCAGTGAGCGAGTACTTCACCCTGGGCGGAACTTGGGAGTACTTTTCCCTGTGGACCAGTCCATTCGTCTCTATCTCCTTCAAGTCGGCGCTGAGGGTCTTAAAGGATGTTCCTTTGATATAGCCCCTGAACTCATTGAAATGCACAGTGCCGAACTTCATGAGCGCGTGCAGGATGAACATTTTGTACTTCTCGTCGATGAGCGACAGGGTGTAGCTGAACCCCGTGGTGTCTATGTTCGCATCTATGATGCTGCATTGAACCATACTACCGTATAGGTTATGGTCTTCCTGTTCAAAAATCCACCACACTTCATTTAGTGAAGCGTGACGATCCGCCTGATGTTTTGCTCGCGGTAAGTACCTAAAATGTCCGAAATTGCTTGACTTCTAACCTTTTTGGATATATACTCTCTAAAGTGGTCATGCCGTTTCGAAGGTGAAGAAATAAGAACAAATATGAGCGAGTCTATGCGGTCGAGGAAACGGCGAAGAAGTTCATGGAGAGCATCTCAGACAACAGTGTCCCCGCAAAAGAGCTGTTCTATGACGAGGCCGTGATGTTCGACTATTTCGACGGCAGGCTGGAGCATGGATCTATCCATAATCTGTACGACAACATCGACACCGTGGGCGCCGACTCCGGTTACAGGGCCAGGGTCGACGTTATCGACGTGGAAGAGATAGTGGCCATCGTTCGCGTCTTGGAAGACAACTGGGGAGGCCGCATTAACTTCACGACTACCTGATTATGATCAAGATGGACGGCGTGTAGAAGTGCGTGGCGAGGGTCTACAATCAGAACTTAAACACTATCAAGAAAGATTGAAATAGGAGTCCTGGGGAGGAAGTTGACATCTGGACGAGGTCTACCTCCCTACAGGGCGGCAAACGTCGTCGTCCTGACGTCGCCACTATTACTATTGGAACCTGAGTAGGCAGCTTAGGACTGCATTCGACAGGCTGTTCGACATATTGAGATGAGACCGGCCCGAAGGCTGTGAAGTCCTCGGGGTCAACCCAAAAGTTTTTTTATGGCGGCGGTCAGCAGCTCGTTTACCTGCTTTCCCTCTACTCTCCCTCTAAGGGCACCCATAACAGGCCCCATCAGAGGTCCGACAGCGGCCATGCCTTTGGACTTGACGAAGTCCTTGCGCTCGCTGACGATCCGCTCGATCACCATTGCGGCCTCGTCAGAGTCCATGACTTCCAGACCTAGCTTCTCGATGGCGTCTTCGGCGGAGGTTCCCGTGGCCATCTCTCTCAACAGAGTAGGCAAAGCTTCTTTGGCGAAGCGTCCCTGCCTCAGCATGTCGAAGACGCTGGCAACGGCGTCGTTTGTGAGCGCGCCAACGTCAATACCGTCGTGCTCCAGCTCGCCGTAGGTGTTGAGGAACATTGTCGCGGCGACCGGCGCCATAGCCCTGTCGGCGGCCAACCTCTCGAAGAGCTCGTCGTTGTTCTGCCTAACGATCTGCCTAGCTTGCTGGGCATTGATGCCGTAGTCGTTGACCAATCTAGCCTCGATCTGCTCGGGGAACTCGGGCATGTTGTCCCTGATATCCTGCATCCTCTCCTCGGTGATCGGAGTCGGGGGGACATCCGTCTCGGGGTACATCCTTGCGACTCCGGGGAGGGGCCTGGAGTACTTGGTGGTGCCATCCGGCAGCGGGTCCCTGGTCTCCTCGGGCACGCCAACCAGAGCTTCGTTGGCTCTAACCACTGCGGCCTCCAACGCGTCCCTAGCCTCCTTCTCCTTAGCCGCACACATCACGAAAGCGTCGAACTCACCGGTCATTTTCAGGTGCTCCCTGAGTTTATCTACGTATATCTGCTCGATGCCGTAGTTGGGAAGCTCGTCCGAATGGAAGATCCCATTTACGCCCCTAGTGTAGGCGCGCTGGGCCATCTCGGAGCCCAGCCTAAGGGTCTTGTTCTCGCCATTCAACACACCAGCGAACCCGGGGAGCTTGACGGCCAGGACCCTGCTTCTGTCGTCCAGGGCCCTTCTGATGACCTTAGACTCGCAGTCCACGAAGATGTTGGTGACATCTACGGGTTCGAAGGCGGTGGGCCTCGTGCCTCTGTCATCCAGAATTCTCTTGATCCTGATTAGCATCCTCTGCCTGTTCACCTCGTTCCTGACGTAGTCAGGTATCATCTTCAGCTCCCCGACGCCCTTCAACTCAATGCGGGCGCCTTCTGGAATCGAGATGTTCAGGTCTTGGCGAATAGTTCCGATTCCCCTCTTGACCCTCTTGGTGACCCTGAGCAGCGTCCCGAGCCTGTAAGCCACCTCCATGACCTCCTCGGGGGTCCTCATGTCCGGACCGGTAGCTACCTCGATTAACGGGATGCCCAGACGGTCCAATCTGTAGAGAATCTCGTCGTTCTTGGTGGTCTCAACCTTCCTAGCCGCATCCTCCTCTAGGCACACGGACAAGATAGAGATCTTCCTGCCGCCCACTGTGACATGCCCGTCGGTAGAAATGAGGGCGGTCCTCTGGAAGCCGGAGGTGTTTGAACCGTCCACCACGATCTTTCTCATGAAGTGGATCTCGTCAATTATGTTCGCACCGAGCATCTCGGAAAATGTGAGTGCAATCTGCATGGCGTCGGAGTTGACGTCGTGCGGGGGTTCCTCATCCAGCTCCACCAGACAGGTGGTACCCTCGCAGCACTGGTACCTGTACCCGGCGTGCCTTTGGAACTGAGCCAGGGCCGCTCTGTCCACCTCGCCCATTTCAGACGTGGTGGGCCTGAGCCTCCTAAAGTAGGCACCCTCGCCGTTGTCACACAGACAGTTATTGCAGGAGCAGAACAGCTTCTTTGTATCGAGCTGTTGGTGGATCTCGATACCGCACATCATATCGTAGTTTTCACTCATCTATAGTCCTCCTGTCCGAGAGCTCGTTGGCGAGCGGGACGCGCATGGCGGCTTTAGCTTCCTCGACGGAGGAGGAGTTCGCCAGGACCCACATCAGCTTGACATAGGCGGTTTCCGGCAGCATATCATACACGGTGATTACACCGGCGTTCAGTATGTCCCTGCCAGTGTTATACACGTTGAGGTTAGTCCTGCCGTTAAGACACTGGCTCGTCATAACCACGACGGTGCCATTATCGCAGGCCCTCCTGATCAGTGGGATCATGTTCTCATTCACATGACCCAAACCGGAACCGGCGATAACCACTCCCTTGGATCTCATGAAAATATCCTCGAACAGAACAGGGTCCATGCCGGGATAATACTGGAGCAGAATGCAGGACTTCTCCATAGCCGTGTTCGCGACAGCTTTCTCGGAGACGGCGTCCGGGAGATCGATGTTGAACGTGATCACGCCCTCCCCGTCCATATGGGCAGCAGGGAAGTAGTTAATGCTGCGGAAAGCGTCCCTGCGAGAGGTGTGCATTTTCCTGACACGGGTACCGAAGTGGACAGCGAAAGAGTCGTCGCTCAGGGTGTCGTGCATGACGACGTACACGCCAGCCTTTCTAACCTTACAGAACCTGGCGCATGCCATCAAGTTACTGCTGGCGTCTGAGGACGGACGGTCGGAGGATCTCTGTGCCCCTACCAGGACCACGGGCTTTGGAACATCGCCCAACATAAAAGAAAGTGCCGCGGCAGTGTACCCCATGGTGTCCGTGCCGTGGGAGATGATAATTCCGTCGACACCGCTGTTAATCTGCCTGGCCACTTCCTCGGCCAAGGCCTGCCAATGTTCCACATTCATGTTCTCGGAAAATATCGAGAAGAGCACGGTGGCGTCGATGTTGGCGATCTCCCTGATCTCGGGAACCGCGTTGACCATGTCCGATGTGGAGAGCGCCGGGTGGACGGCACCGGTCCTGTAATCCACGTAGGACGCGATGGTCCCGCCGGTCCCAATGAGGACCAGCTTAGGGAGCCCTTCTCTGAATTTCACCTCGGACTCCAACTTGACCCTCTCCACAGGAAGCTCGAGGACGCTGATCCTTGTAGATTCGGTGATCTTGACTCCCACATTGTATCCAGACTTTATTTTCAGGATGAGGATGTCCGGGGCGCTGAACTCGTGGTGGGGCATCAAGGTACCTATGAAAGTCCTGCCGTCTCTCTCCACAGAAAGCTTGGTGCCCTCAGTAGCGCCGAGATCCGCGAGGGCTTTTGAAAGTGAATCGGAATAGCTCATGCTGTTCGGAGAGCTGTATCCTGTCATTATTTAGATGGGTTTCTACGAGTCATTATCCGGCAAATGCCGTCGAATTTCTGCACATGCACAGGCCTATAAAAGTGTCTGAATTCGTGCCCTCATCTTCTCTGAGAAATTCAGTTCTACAGGATCGAGAGTGAGTGGGTGTATCATATCGATACTTTGGGGTTGCCTTTCAAAAAAGTACAGATCGATAAAATGGTCCAGGTCCCTGAACCCAAAGGTATCGGCCGCAGGCTTTAAATAATCGCAATTAGCTTATGCAGGCAGTAGAAACTTGGGCGATGTATCGTTCCGTTTCGCTCCTCACATTGTCCGGTCGATGTGAAGATGCTTCCACCTTTAATGACGTACTCATCATCAAAATCATGACTACGGAATACGTCCGCCCACTATTGACCGTGGAGAGCTTAAAAGTTTACAACCAAGTTGACCGTGATTTTAGGCTTGTACTTCCACTCGTTCAGAACACATTTGACCTTCGGTTCCGACTCATTTGTCATCGAGCAATGAGGTTCATGACGTCTCATAAGACGACAACGGTTACCCTTTCCAGTTTATGCTAATGAATGAGAATATCTCATACTCGGTTTTTTCCACTTCGACGTCCTAGGCGAGTAGTGTCTCACGTAGAACGTGAGACCGGTGAAATCAGCCAGCTTCTAGAGCTCGTGCATCGAGTGGAGACTGGTGATCAGTCTACCAGTCTCCTACTTGATTGTTTCGCGGTATCACCGTTCACAGTCACTGTCAGTGATTATTCTTCGCCTTGAACAGTCGTCTATTCGTACTATCGATTTCTTCTCGTTATTGCGTTCACAAAGTTTATGGTTAAAACAGACTTGGCGTATCATAACAGTTCCAGCCCAAGCAACATTAGGGACGGTCACTTACTCTCGTCCGGGTACATTGCGTAGTAATCGATGCCATAAATCTTGGCGATTACTTTCGCAGTGAACTTCCCGAAGCCCCAGAGTTGGTGGAAGGTCATGATCGGGACCTTGGGGTCAAGGTGGGACTCCCCCTCGGCGCGGGTACCGAAGCCGTAACTGTGGTAGCTGACTTTCATAGGACGGTCAGCGTACTTGAACAGGTCCATCAGCACCTTCCATCCGCGGAGCTCGAATCTGTCCCAGTTGCCCTCAATGATTGGGCGAAACACATCGCACCTGATGGCAAAGAGACCAGACATCATGTCCTTGGTGGTCTGTTTGCCGTGAACCCTGAAGAAGATCTTGCAGAAAACCTCGACAGTCTTGGAGCCGAGGGCCCTCTTAACGCCCATGGACATTCTGCTATTCCTCTGTCCGACGCACACGTCGGCACCCTTATCCATTTCGGCGACAATCCCACCAAGGGCAGAGACTGGGTGCTGGAAGTCGCAGTCCATGCACATAGCATAGTCGGTGTCTGCGATAGTGAACCCTTGGAGGACAGACGCCCCAAGACCTCTCTCTTCCGGTTTGCGGACGTAGAACGTGATAAGGAGGTCGTTGAGTGCCTCCACTTCCTCGCGACTCCTGTCAGTGGAGTTGTCGTCCATGAAGAGGATCTTGAAGTTAGGGTACTCTGCCCTGATCGCCTTGGCAATATTGGCGATGTTTTTTTCCTCGTTAAATGTGGGAATCACGATTGTGCACGTGCCGGTCATCAGATCACCATTCGAATGACACACCGAACTTACCGTCTGCATCTCGTATACGTGCTATTGTTATTCTATATAAATTCTTTCATTAGAAAAACCTCGATTCCCGAATAAAGACAGCTGTCGACTCGATCGGCTTCTGGCTCCTCCGTCGTCCCGGTTACCGTACAACCTTCCAAGATGCCCGCGTCCGCCGAGTACGTACATGGCCGCTAGCGTGATAAGCGAGATTATCATCACATCGCGGGCCAAGTTGACCAGTACGAACTCGGCTTCGCCGACATTATACAATGCGAATATCGCCATTGACAGAAGGCCTGTTAGTGTGACCATGACCAGTAGCCTCTGGTCCGCTGTGGGGTCGGCGGTAACCGGTAGCAGCGCGATTAACGGGAATAACCACAGGACGTACTGGGTGGAGAATACCTTGTTCAAAACTATGAAGGTAGCCACAATCAGCAGGGCATATACAGTCAGGTCCCTGGGGGAGGTGCCCTCAGAGCCGTTCTTGTACGCTCTTGAAAAGATCAATGCCAGCATGATGAGCATGACGGCAAAGACTATCAAGTTCCACGACAAGGATAGCGCGTCCGGGATGCTCCCGGCGACGTCCCAGGTGTTATACATGGGGACGATGGTGAAGCTTGTCAGACCCAGAATGCCGAGGCCTTGTACCATCACGCCGACCAGGCTCTCAACCTGGAACCCGCGGTTGCTCTGGAACGTCAGGAACGACAAGACGTCTGGGACCGCGACACCCATGGCCAGAAACGGCACGAACGCTATCAGCGCCACAACCGCGCATGCGGCCAGCCCCTTTTTGATGCGGAGGGACCTGCGATCTTTACGGTTAGCCAGGTCGATCGCTAGGAACAGTGCCAAGATCATGATTGGGTAGATCTTAACGAGAGCACCAAAAGCTGACAGCCCATACGCCAGCGCGGTCCTCTGCTCCGTGTGGTAGAACAGTGCTATCACTGTGAGGGCCATGGGTATGGCGTCGAACTTCCTGACCAGGTCCGCCTCATAGATTAGAATCAGCGCTACAAATACTCCCGCGACAAGGGCTCTGTTGATACCCATCTTGTCCGCTATCCTAATCAGATAGTACAGACAGAGTAGCGCCATCAGCACCATCATGAACCCGAACAGAATGCCATAGGTGTTCTGGTCAGAGGTGAACATCGACGGTATCAGGAAGAACACGATGGCAAAGGGAGGAAACTCGAAAACGAAGTCCACATACGGGACCATCCCATCCTTGACCATCTCGGCCTGATTGTAGAAGTTGATTACGTCGCCGAAAAGGTCGACCAACATGATTAAGCAGAATTCTATCATGAACAGGAGCGCGGCGAGACCC
Organism: uncultured Methanomassiliicoccales archaeon; assembly: GCA_964539695.1. Taxonomy (GTDB): domain Archaea; phylum Thermoplasmatota; class Thermoplasmata; order Methanomassiliicoccales; family Methanomethylophilaceae; genus Methanoprimaticola. The sequence goes on from CAZIJM010000007.1 coordinate 9,288, forward strand.
ATGATGGTAGCGCAGCTGTGCCCGACATACATCTGCTTCAGCCAATCAAGAGCAGTCCTGCTTCCCATATCAGCATAATGTTCCATCTTCTGTATAACGATGTTGGGGCCGTCGTTGAAACGAAGATGGTTTGGTCGTTCAACCCTGTCATCACGTTTTCGAATTACCCAGTATAGTAATATATAGAGGGCGCAATCAGCGGTTGGAGGCCTTCATGAAGTTATACGACAGGTTAGATACGTTCCTCGACAAGAAACCACGCCTCACGTTTCTTATATTCTCGGTGCTCGTTCTGGTAGCATTCGTGTACTGCTGCTTCTGGATTAGGATCACGGGGTATGTCGGCGAAGCGGAGATGTACAACTTCAAGTATGCAGACGCCATCTTCAATGGCATAGCCCCTTTCACACCCTACGAGGACCTTAGATGGGAGTACCCACCGCTGGCGTACCTCACATTCCTGCTGCCAAGACTATTCACGGACGACCCCTATACCTACGTCTTCATGTTCGGCTTTCAGATCGCCGTCGTGTGCATCATTGGTGTCGTGCTCATCATGAGAATCGCCAGGAGACTGGAGAGGAGTGCGATACCCCTGCTGATCACCTACGTTGCAAGCATCTTTGCCCTGAACTACTTCATCTTCGACAGGTTTGACATTGTGATTGCCGTCTTGATGATCAGTGCGCTCTATCTCTACAGTGAGAAGAGGTACGGATGGGCAGTCTTCCTGATTGTGCTGGGCACGTTCATTAAATTGTATCCAGCGGTCCTCCTGCCAGTGTTTATCATCCCGATGCTGGTAGAGAGGCGCTATCGCGACACCGGCAAACAGGTGGCCCTGTACCTCATCCTTTCTATGCTCGTTATGGCCCCGTTTATCCGCTGGGCCCCGGACAACGTGTGGAACTTCCTGACATACCACTCCGATAGGGGGATCCAGATTGAGAGCGTGGTCTCATCGGTCCTCCTGATGGGAGAGCTCCTGGGACTTACGTCCGTCGATTGGAACTTCTCTTTCGGGTCGTACAACATCAATGGGGGACTGGCGGACGCCCTGGTCCCGTACATGATGCCGCTAATGACCGTTATAATCGTTATTAGCTACGTTCTCTTCTACCTCTGGTGCAGGAACTGCGAGGAGGGGGAGCTAGAAAAAGGCGTGATATTCGCATCCATGCTGATTGTCCTGTTCTTCATCATCTTTAACAAAGTGTTCTCGGCCCAGTACGTAGTCTGGATCACGCTGCCGATGATCGTGTGCTATGCCTATTTCCATGGTGACAAGACGAAGAACATGCTGGCTGCGGTCATCTTTATGAACGCCCTCACATATGTTATGGTCCTGACGTCCTCGGACCTCATGAACGGGCAGCCCATCGGCATCATAATACTGTTTACACGTAACGTCCTGGTCATCGCCATGGCCCTGGCTCTCTGCCGTAACATATGTATATGCCAGGGTGTCAGAGACTAGATCGGGGGCCTTCGTTCCTCACCGCAAAATGCCTCGTCACGACCCCACCGTCACCGATAAGCCCGCGGACCGCCGAGACCAGTATCAGCAGGAGTACGGTATCCCTTACGAGGTTGAAAAGCACGAACATTGGTTCGCCCGGGTCATGGAATAGAATACCACGGGCACAGCACTCTGTGGTCACGAACAACGCAGCCAAGACTACCGATAGGCGCCAGTCGCGTGCGAAGAACGGCAACATGGCCAGGAACGGAAATATCCATATCATATACTGGGTGGAGAACACCTTGTTCGTCAGCATAAAAACAAGGATCACTGCCGCCGACATGACGATCAGCGAGCGTGGATTCCATCCTCTCCCATCCAAGTCCCTCTCCCTCAGAATGTAGTGTGCGGAGAGGACCAGGACTGCAATGATGGCCAACATGTAGATGATATTCCAGTGTTGGACCAGAATATCGCCGAGAGGCCCCGTCACGTCCCAGGTGTAGTGGGCCGGCTCAATGCAAAATATCGTGAGACCCATCAGTCCAAACAATTGAATCAGCACACCGGGGAAGCTCTCCACCTGGAACCCACGGTTGGTGTGGAACGTGATGAAGGACACTATGTCCGAGAACGAGACCGAAAGGGCGATCAGTGGGACCACAGAGACTAGTCCAACGATGATACAGGCGGCGATCCCCTTGAGGATGCTGTTACGATGCCTCGGCACCCTCTCTACCGCATTCACGATCAGGAACAGCGTCAGAATCAGCGCTGGGTATATCTTCACCATGGCGCCGGCCATCGATAAAGCGTAGGCAATGCCAAACCTCCTCTCGATAAAATAATAGATGGCGGCAATCGAGAGGGCCATGGGGATGACATCGAACTTCTTCATCATATCCGTGAAGTAGATTAGCATAAGGATAACGAACACCCCCGCCACGAATGCACTGTTCACGTGAATCCGCTCACGGATCCTGAGAACGTAGTACAGTGCCAGGAGGGTGAACAGCACCATCTCGGCCCCGAATAGGGCCGCATATGTGTCCAGATCCGATGTGAACAGCCCCGGGATCAGGAAGAACACCAGTGAGAAGGGCGGGAACTCGAAGTCGAAGTCAAGGTACGGGATCAGCCCAGCCTTCATGGCCTCCGCATGAGCGTAAAAGTTGAGCACATCGTCGCGTGGTGGGCTGTATCCTATGCAGTACAGGAAGGTGACGGACAAGACCACGGTCGCAATAACCATGATGACGGCGTTTAGATGGAACCTGGCGTAATTCAAGAGACGCTTGGTGTTTGCTGCTCCCACCTGCATGAACCTCGCCCACACAATGCCCCCATATATTGTTTACCAAGAACCTTGAGGGGCATGATATTAGGAGCCCGGTCCGATGCAGTCCCGTGCCTGCAATAATGTATATCATCGTGCGCATCTTGGACTAGGTGTCCCAATGAAGATGTTTGGAACTAACGGCATCCGTGGTGTTGTCAACGACTACCTGACTTGCGAACTTGCCCTCTCCTTGGGCAAGAGCATAGGGAGCGTCCTCGGCAAGAGGATCGCGGTCGCCATGGATCCGCGTGTGTCGTCTGAGATGGTCAAGAGCGCGCTATGCTCAGGGCTAATGTCCGTGGGGGCCAACGTTATCGACTTGGACATGGTCCCGACCCCCGCCCTCCAGTATTTCGTGAAAACGAGAGATGATGTCACGGGAGGCGTGATGATTACCGCATCCCATAACCCACCGGAGTTCAATGGAATCAAATGTATCTCCGCCAACGGAATCGAATGCCCTCTTGAGGAGGAAAAGGCCATTGAGGACGCTTGTAAATGCGGGGTGAGGACGGCGGAGTGGGATTCCATCGGACGCATGACCCGCGTGAAAAGCGTCGGAGAGGAGTATGTACGTTCAATCGTCTCTAAAATTGACGCTGAGACCATCCGCGGCGCCGGCCTGACGGTCTGTGTCGACTGCACCAACGGCGCGTCGGTCCTGACCACCCCCCTACTGATGAGCATGCTAGGCGTCAGGGCGATTACGATCAACGGTAACCCTCAGGGCGAATTTCCGGGGCACCCTAGCGAACCCACCGAGGACAACCTTGCGGTCTTGAAGAGGATGGTTGTGGACACCGACGCAGACCTGGGGATCGCCCACGATGGCGATGCCGATAGGTGCGTCTTCGTGACCTCCGACGGAAGGTACGTCTCCGGGGATCAGGCCCTAGCCGTGCTGTCGAAATACATCCTGAAGAAAAAAAAGGGGGGAAGAGTCGTCGTGACCATTTCCACGTCCTCACTCGTCGAAGAGTCGGTCAAAAGCGAGGGGGGCGAGGTCGAGTACACCGCTGTCGGCTCCCCTATGGTGGCGCGGGCCATGGCCGCTCATGGAGGGGTCTTCGGCGGCGAGGAGAACGGAGGTTTGATCTTCGCGGACCACCAGTACTGTCGTGACGGCGCCATGGGAGCCGCGATGATGCTGGAGTGCATCGCTAGATGCGGACCCCTCTCCGAACAGGTGGACGGGCTTCCTAGATATCACACGGTCAAGGCCGCTATCGCATGCCCCGACCGGCTCAAAGCCGGGCTCATCGAGATCGTCACAGAGGCCCACCGCAGTGACAGGTGCAACCTGACCGACGGGTTGAGGATTGACTACGACGACGGCTGGATACTCATGAGGCCATCCGGGACTGAACCAAAATTCAGAATCTACTCTGAATCGAAGAATCCAGAGATCGCAGAGAAGCGCTCCGCTGAGTTTGTAGCAGAGGCCGAGGATGTTCTGAAAAGCCTCGGATCTTGAGGGACAGCTTCGCCTTCATCTGTATGACTGGCGGGACCTCCGCGGGGTCGATGCCCCTGAGGTTCGCGATGTACACCGAGACGTAGTCTCCTAGGATGATGGCGCGAAACATATCCTCCAGCTGGGTCCTCCCCCCGAGCTCGACCACTGTGACCCCACATCCGGCCCTTTTCGCGGCTTCAGCCGCATCGCGGAGCTTCTTATAGCGAGGGTCGTCGCCCATCAGGAACACCAACTCGTAGTTCTGATGGACGTCGTTTAGCCATCCGTTCAGAGCGCTGGCACCGAATAGTGGGAATGACTCGCAGAAAGCGACCATCTTGGAGTTCTCGTTGAGCTGGGTCTTCCATCTGAAGGCAACTGAGGCCATACTGCTGTCGGAGCAGACGACCGGGACCTTGCCAATCAAGTTCCCTGCCAATTTTCTCGCTTCGCATCTTTCGGGGACTGCTCTGGTATCACGGAATTCTCTCAGGGAGGGCACGAAACCGCGAATGTGGTATGAGATGTCCGGGCATCCCGCGAACCTTAGGACTGCAAGCGTGAACCCGATCATGTAGCCGATCGCATGTCTGGGGTGGAGCCCCTCCGGAAGAAGTACCAAGTGGTAGCCGTCGGCCTCCGTTACGGCCCTCAGCTCGCCCCCAGACGTGACAATCACCAACGAGCAGCCGCGGATTCTGGCCTCCCTGTACATCTCCATCGTCTCAGCGGTGTTGCCGGAATAGCTGGAGATTACAGCGAGCGTACGGACGCCTGCCCAGGATGGTAGTCCGGGGTACCTAACGAGGCGTACCGGCTTGAGCGACTTGGTCATGCAGCAGTCAGCGACAAAATACCCGCTCACTGCAGACCCGCCGACGCCGCAGAGGACCACGTTGTCGCAGTCTATAGACAGGCCCGGATCGTATCCCAGGGACCTCTCCAGGTCGTCTATAAATCTGTATAGTTGCTTAAAGGTGGGGAGTTTGGTCATTCGTGCACCACTTTCGCCACGGTGTACCCGATCAGTAGCCCGCGTATGTTACGATCGAGGGCACCGCCGGAGCCTATGTCGACCTCCATAATGTCCCTCCCATTTTCCTCCAGCACTTCCGCCATGCATTTGATAATAATGTTGACCAGCTCCGATGGGCTCTCGCCACGGAGCACGACCATTCTCAGTTCGGGAGCATGTGTGTTGGGATCGGACCAACCGACCAACTCGTTGTGGTCGAATTCTGGAAGCTCGCCCACGAAAGACAGCAGGCCCGCGGAGGCCATTGCCTCCCTGAAACCCACAGAGCACGCATGGACATCCGATGTGCTATAGTATGCCCCGACGTTGCCGTCCAGAGCTTCCACGAGCGATTTCGCGGAGGCACCGATGATGGAAACGCTGTCTGAGACGCCCGCGACGGCCTCGCGAAGCATGTCCTCAGCGGGGAAGGCACCCGTCCGCTGAATCACGGAAGAAAGGAACCCGAGCGCGAAGCCAGTGGAGGCCACGATGTCTCCCTCGATGCCGACGCGCAGGATGGTGCATCCCCTATCCTCCAACTCCCCCTCCACACCGACGGTGCCATCGGTCGCAGAGAGAATGACGGCGACATCCATCTCGGATAGCCATCCAGGGACGTGATCATCGCGGACGCATTCGACGGGAATCCCGGAGTATCCGTCCGCGACATCCGACATAATGGAGCCTGCGATGGAGCAGGGGTCTACACCGAAGACGCAGATCCTGCCATTATGTATCCCATCAGGCGCTGCGGTCATGCCCTCGGCGACCGCTTCAGAGAACCTCGAGAGCACATCCTCAGCAACGTCGCTGCATGATATTACAGAATTAAAACCCATCCAGTCGCACCCCGTTGAAACTGACAATTGGAGAATTGAAACCTTACTTTAATAGAGAACGGTGGGGAGGGTATGCCCGGCCAAAGGTTAGGCCGGGTTCGAGGGCGACGCCCCCTTGATTCGGATCACTCGAGGGCAGAGCTGCAGTCTTCGATGAATCCGTCCTCCATCATCTTGGCGGTCAAGCTCCTGGATCTGTTGATCATAAAGGTTGCCCTGTCGAGTAGCTCCTGGCGGCTTAGCTTCAGTTTGGCGACACCCTGTTCCTGCGCCTTGAGGGCGACGGCAACAGCCTCTCTGGGGAAAACCTCGGCCTCGTCCATCGTCGGAATGATGTAGTTCTCGGAGATGCCCTTCTCCTCGGCGCACTTGGCCAGCTCGGTGGCGGCGGCGATGCACATCTCGTCAGTAATGGTAATGGCCCTCGTGTCCAAGACACCTCTGAAGATGGCGGGAAATCCCATGGAATTGTTGACCTGGTTGGGGAAGTCAGACCTCCCGGTGGCGAAGATCCTGCATCCGTACTCCTTCGCCTCCCAGGGCCACATCTCGGGGACGGGGTTGGCGGTGGCGAAGACGATAGGATCATCGGCCATGAGCTTCACGTACTCCGCAGGGATGGTCCTGGGTCCGGGCTTAGAGGCGGCGATCACGATATCAGCTCCTTCCATAGCCTCCTTGATGCCTCCGGACTTGCCAGCACCGTTAGTCTTCTCGCAGATCTCCCACTTCTGTTTGAAGTCGGCATTGACGTCCTTCCTGGAGAGGTTCAGGATCCCCTTGGAGTCGCACATGCACATGTGCTTTGGGCTGAATCCCGTAGCGAGCAGCAGCCTGGCGATGGCAATGGATGCGGCGCCGGCACCAATGACGGCAATCTGGGCCTCCTCCAGCTTCTTCCCTACCAGCTTCATGGCGTTGATGGCTCCAGCAACCTCCACGGTAGCCGTTCCCTGCTGGTCGTCGTGCCATACGGGGATCTTGCAGTCCCTCCTGAGCTCGTCGAGGATGTCGAAACACTTGGGGTTAGAAATGTCTTCAAGGTTAATCCCGCCAAAGGAGCGGGCGATGAGCCTGACGGTCTCGATGATCTTGTCGGGATCCTTGGTGTCCAGACAAATTGGGACGCAGTCCACGCCTCCAAGGTACTTAAACAACATGGCCTTGCCCTCCATGACGGGCATAGCGGCTTCGGGTCCGATGTCCCCTAGTCCAAGGACGCGGGTCCCGTCGGAAACGACGGCGACGGTGTTCCACTTGCATGTGTGCTCGTAGACCATGTTAGCATTGGCAGCGATGTCCTTGCAGGGCTCGGCTACACCCGGGGAGTACCAGATGGCGAAGTCGTCGAATGATCTTATGCATGCCTTGGGTACGGTCTCGATCTTCCCATGGTAGAACTTGTGCATCACCATGGCGTCCTTTCCGGGTTTCTTGGCTAGCTCGAGACACTCCTCCACACTCATTTCCTGTCCGTTAACCATGATTTCACCTCATTTTCTACGAATTTCGTAGTATAATTTCGAATTATAAAGCACACCATGGGATTTACCCTATATATAATGAGCGTATATCCTGCAATTCGAAGAATTATGCTTTTAGTTAGCGATTTCACAATCAAAATCGTTCCACTGAATAACATAAGGAATCAGCGTTAAAACATTGAAACTACATTATAATATCACCCGATCGATCATCTATCATGTCCAGGGATATCAGCGTGCTCCTGGTAGACGGGTACATAGACGATCCGGCCGCGCTCGGTGTCCCGCCGTACATCTCGCCGGCGGTCCGTGCCATAGCCGGCGCGGCGTTGGATGCAAAGGCCGACAAGGTGGAATACATCACTGTGGACATGATCCGCAGGGGAAAGAGGCTCCCGAAGGCAGACGTCAGCGTCGTCATATCTGGAAACACTGTGCCCGGGAGATACCTCCGCTCTATGCCCATGTCGGCGAAAGAGCTGGAGGCACTTATTCCCAGGCTATCAGGGTGGAAGCTTGTCGGTGGATCCGCCGTTGATTCGCCCGCCGCCTTGGGCTTCGACTTCGCTATCAGGCGCGACCTCGCGGCGTCACTGTACGACGGTATGATCGGTAAGGAGGTAGGTGAGAGGCTCCGCACCCTGGATGAGTGGAACCGCTGGATGATGCTCGGTGCGAACATAGTAACCTCCCACCAGGACTTCCCACAGCCGCTGATCGTGGAAGTAGAGTCTTACCGTGGATGCCACAGATGGTCCACCGGAGGATGCTCCTATTGCATCGAGCCCCTGAAGGGCAGACCACTCATGCGCTCGCCATCGGACATAATCGCGGAGGTGGAGAGGCTGAGGGATCTCGGGGTGAAGAACCTCAGAGTCGGAGGGCAGACATGTATCGTGTCGTATGGTTCCCGGGACGATTCCCCCACGCCACGCCCAAATCCGAAGGCGATCAGGGATCTCTTCGAGGGGCTATCAACCCTGGGGTTCGATGTCCTCCACGTGGACAACGCCAATGCCGCGGTTATCGCCTCGTACCCAGAGGAGTCAGAAGCTGTCCTTACCACGATCGCTGACCACTGCACCGATGGGAATGTCTTGGCACTTGGAATGGAGACCGCTGACCCTAAGATAGTTCTGGAGAACAACCTAAATTCCACGTTCGAACAGGTCATGGACGCTGTCAGATCGATCAACCGCATTGGCGGGGCCAGGGGGCCCAACGGATTACCCAGGCTCCTCCCAGGGATCAACATCATCTGTGGTCTAGACGGCGAGACCGCCGAGACCTACCACATGAACATGGACCTCCTCTCACGGATCCGTGACGAGGGACTGATGGTCAGGCGCATAAACATCCGCCAAGTGCTCCCGGTGAGAAGGAGATTCGACGTCAGGGTGGACCAGCGTAGGTTCAGAAGGTTCAAGGAGGAGGTGCGTAGCAACATCGATCGCGTGATGCTAGAGAGGGTCGCCCCCTACGGCACCATCTTGAGGAACGTGTATATGGAGCTGTACAACGGGAACACTACCTTCGGATGCCAGATCGGTTCGTACCCGCTGCTGGTCGGCATCCCTTATAAGGTTGACTTGGGGGAGTTCCGCGACGTCTTCATCACTGGCTGGGGTTTCAGGTCAGTCACGGGTGTGACCTATCCATTTGACATCAACTCCATGTCTATGAGCGCGCTATCCGCGCTCCCGGGCATCGGTAATAAACGCGCCTCCAGGCTGGTGATGGAAAGGCCATTGTTCGACTTCGACGACCTGTTGAGGGTTATCGAGGACCCGCACATTGTGGATAGTCTTAGAGACCTCGTGGTGTTCGGCGGAGATTGAATGCCGTTGTGTATCGCATCTCGCAATATTAGTACAATTAATAACATGTTGACAATTTGACAGCCGTCCAAGATGGCATGGATCAGGAGTCGAACCTGGAGACAACATTAATCACCTACAATCCGTTGACGCTATGCTATGATAATGTGTTTTTTCATACCGATCGCTGATAACAGATGAGCGAGCTGGGTGGTACCCTTTCCTGGCCCAACTTGTATATAATTAGCTTCCGATATATGCAGACATGCCCGTACTTCAGGTCGCACTCGACTTAATGCAGTTGAACAGAAGCATCGCCATAGCCCACGAGGCCGTGGATGGAGGCGCGGATTGGATTGAAGCCGGGACCCCTCTGATCAAGAGTGAGGGCGCCGAGGCCGTCAGGGCACTTAGGCGCGAGTTCCCCGAGAGGAAGATCGTCGCCGACACTAAGACCATGGACGTAGGCTCCTTCGAGGTCGAGATCATGGCTAAGGCCGGAGCCGACATCATCACTGTCCTCGGTCTGGCAGATGACGCCACCATTGAGGAGGCGGTGATGGCTGGTAGGAAGTACGGCGCAGAGGTCATGATCGATATGATCAACGTGCCTGATCGTGTTAAACGCGCGAAGGAGGCCGAGAAACTCGGGGCAGCTTACATCTGCATGCACATGGGCATAGACACGCAGATGAGAGGTGAGGAACCGCCGATCGACGTGCTCAGGAGGATTGTGGACTCCGTCTCCATCCCAGTGGCCGTAGCAGGGGGCATCACTGCGGAGAACGCCGGCGAGTACGTCGAGTCTGGGGCGACGGACATCATCGTCGGAGGGGCGATTATCAAGACCGATGACATCAGGAGTGCCGTCAAGAACATCAAGAGATCCATGTCCGGGGCAAAGGTCGACACGGATCTGGCCAGGAAGTACTCCGAGGAGGACCTGTTCGAGGCGTTCTCCAGGGTATCCACCTGCAACATCTCCGA
>CAZIJM010000008.1:0-17940 GCA_964539695.1 uncultured Methanomassiliicoccales archaeon
CGTGTAGAAGAAGCTAGTTGGGAATTACAAGAACGGCGGTTCGAAATACCGACCAGGGGGGGGGGGCCAGGCTGGTCAACTGCCACAACTTCATGGGACCACTGAGGGAAGCGACCCCGTACGGAATCTATGACATCAGCCGCAACGAGGGCTACGTTAACGTCGGAGTGAGCTCGGACACCATGGAGTCTACCGTGATCTGGTAAGCGGCGTGGTCAAAGGGAGGAGGAACACTGTCACCTGCCGGGGTGGCCGTGAGCCTGGCCTTGGTGGTGTTTTACACGTTGTACAGAATCCTGCCCAAGAGGATTGGATCAAAGAAATCGATGTACATGTACTGTACACCGTTTCCATGGTAAGGATCGAAGCTGGGACTATTTCGATCCTGACGGCCTGCGGAAAGCCTACTACCACGGCTGTGTTCGGGGTGCTACTGTTCGGCGAGGTCCCATCTCTGCCGATGGCTCTGGGATCGTTATGGCAGTTGGCTCCTTGGCGCAATCTGCATGCCCGACTGTCGAGAGACGGTGAAGTCATCTTGACAAGGGGTAGACACGGCCTGTCGGGCCCTCCAGCGATCGGATTTCGCCAGGATTCTAGCGGGTTTCCCAGTGTTCCTACAACCACATGCCGGTTCCTTGGGAACCAAACCGTCTTCACCGGAACGCGGAACAGGACATGTGTCTTAAATCGAACAATACCTTTTTCAACAGTTGGAGGGTGAGACACGGCATCACATATGGTGTCGGATATGACTAGAATAGGAATCATCGGAGGCACGGGGTACATTGGCGGAGAGCTGGCCCGCATACTGAGCACGCACCCCGATGTAGAGATCGCGGCGATGACTTCCCGTCAGAATGCCGGGTCGAGGGTGTCGGACGTCCATCCGTTCCTGCAAGGATACGTGGACATCAACTTCACCGAGAGGATCGACGACACTGACGACCTGGACCTGGTCTTCGTGGCGACGCCCCACGGCGTGGCTATGAACGAGGTTCCGGGGCTCCTAGAAAGAGGCATAAAAACTGTGGATCTCTCTGGGGACTATAGGCTCCATGACATCCCAACCTATGAGAGGTGGTATGGTCACGCCCACACTGACACGGAGAACCTTCAGAAGGCGGTCTACGGCCTCCCCGAGTTTTTCCGCGACGAAATCCGCAGTGCGGACTTAGTAGCCAATCCCGGGTGCTATGCCACGTCCGTCATCCTGGCCTGCGCCCCCCTGCTAAGATCTGGTCTGGTAGAGGAGGACGTCATAGTCGACGCCAAATCGGGGACGTCGGGAGCCGGCATGGTCCCTAGTCAACGCACACACCACCCCACATGCGGGGAGTCGATCATCCCCTACAGCGTGGGTTCCCATAGGCACGTACCAGAAGTGGAGATAGCTATAGATCGCTTTGCCGGCACGCGTATGAAGGTTACTTTCGTTCCACAGTTGATCCCCATCGTGCGCGGGATCCTTTCCTCATGCTACTTTAGGTTGAGGGGCAGCACCTCCCAAGAGGATATCGACGCCGTCTACCGCGGACAATATGGGGGCGAGCGTTTTGTCCATTACGTGAGAGAACCGTCGATCCGCGCCGTGATGGGATCCAACCACGCCCAGGTGGCATCGCGTTTGATCGGTGACAAAGTTGTTGCTTTCGGGGTGGTGGACAACCTCATGAAAGGAGCCGCGGGGCAGGCGGTGCAGTGCATGAACCTGATATTGAACCTAAATGAGAGTGCCGGGCTAGATATGCCCGGACTGGGAGTGTAAATATGGTAGAGATCATTAACGGTGGGGTCACGACCCCGCAAGGATTCAAGGCCGCAGGTGTCCACAGCGGTGTCAAGTATCGCTCACTAGATCTGGGCATGGTGTACTCGGAAGTGCCTGCCAGGGCCTACTGTGCGTTCACGAACAACAACGTTAAGGCCGCACCGGTGCAGGTGATGATGAAGGAGAACTCCTAGACCCTCTCGGCGATCGTGGTGAATAGCGGCAACGCCAACGCGCTCACCGGGCGCCGCGGCATAGAGGATGTGTACTCCATGAAGCAGACGGTCGCCGCTGAATTGAACATCGACCCAAAGGAGGTCGGCGTCATGTCCACGGGGCTCATAGGACGTTTCTTAGATATGCACAAGATCCGTTACGGGATATCCCGCGCCGCACGCACCCTGGACATCGGCCGCGAGTCGGACAACCTGCTGGCCGAGGCTATGATGACCACGGACACTATCAAGAAGGAGTGTGCGGTCCGCGCCCGTCTAGGCGACGGCACCCTGGTGTACATAGCTGGTGTTTCCAAGGGCAGCGGCATGATCGAGCCTCATGTGAGGGTGCTCCACGGGACGATCCTCACGATACTCACCACCGACGCCACCCTAGGCCCGGACTTCGCCAATACGTGGCAATCCATCCTGGACGACACTGTGAACATGGTCTCCATTGACAGTGACCAGTCCACCAATGACACCGTCATTCTACTGGCCAACGGCATGTCCAATTCTAAGCCCGCAGATAACGACCCTGAGTTCGCTACCGCTCTTCGCACTGTCATGACCACTATCGCTCGCACCCTCGCCAAGGACGGGGAAGGGGCCACTAAGCTGATTGAGGTCCAAGTCACTGGCGCAGAGACCAAGGAAGACGCGCACAGGGCAGTCAAGGGGATTATTAACTCCCCGTTGGTGAAGACCGCCATTTTTGGGTCTGACCCCAACTATGGGCGTCTCATGATGGCTATCGGGAAGTGCGGATGCAACTTCGACCTAAATAAGGTCCGCCTGACCATCAAGGGAGGCGACATGGAGGTCCCCATCTTGGACTCCGGGACGCCAATCTTCCAGGACGAGCGCGCCGTCGAGGTGGTACGCATGGCCATGGATAACAATGAGGTCACAATCTTCGTGGACCTGGGGGTCGGTGAGAAGTCTGCCACCGGCTGGGGATGTGACCTTACATACGACTATGTGCGTATCAACGCGGAGTACGCGAGTTGAGCCCGATGGACGACATCTATGTTATCAAGTTTGGCGGGAACGCGATCCGCGGGAAAGATGACCTGACACGCCTATCCGTGGAGATAGCCGAACTCATCCGTGGAGGGGATCGAATCATCCTGGTCCACGGCGGCGGCCCTGAAATCTCCGAGGAGATGGAGAGACTCGGCATGACCTCCCGTAAAGTCTGTGGCATTAGGGTCACCGACGAGGCCTCTCTAGAAGTTGCCGAGCTCGTCCTCAGGAGGTTTAACGCCGACGTGGTCGGTTGCCTCCGGGAATCCGGTGTGCAGGCCCTAGGGATCCCGGGGTATTTCTGCACCGTATGTACCCGCAAACCCTCTATGACTGTCATCGAGAACGGCAGGGAGAGGGAGGTAGACTTGGGGCTGGTAGGAGAGGTTTCTGGAACCAACCCACAGTACCTATTTGATCTGCTGGCGAAGGGCATCACGCCCGTCATTTACCCCATAAGTAAAGACGCCGAAGGCAGGAGACTCAACGTCAACGCCGACACCATGGTGGCCGGTATAGCCGCCGGGGTCTCCTGCAAAGAGATGATAATGATTACCGACGTCCCGGGCATACTCCTGGACGTCTCCAACTCCGGGTCCAAGGCCGATTCACTCACCCTGGTAGAGGTGGACACCCTCATTACGGATGGAATTATCTCCGGCGGGATGATCCCCAAAGTGGAGGCCTGCAGGAAGGCTCTCCTCGCCGGCGTGTCCGTGGTGAGGATGATCAATGGTAAGGATCCTAGGAGTATAATCACAGACATCAAGAGGGGAGTCCCCCATGGGACGGTCATTACGAAGTGATTAAGATGGAATTTGAGGAAATCAAGAAAAAGAGCGACCGCTACCTTTTCCAGAATTACAACCGCATACCGCTATCCTTCATCCACGGCAGTGGGTGTTACCTATACGGAAGCGATGGCAGGGAGTACCTGGACTTAGTAGCCGGAATCGCCGTCAACGCCCTGGGCTACGCCCATCCTGACCTGGTCACGGCCGAACAGGCACAGGCGGCCAAAATTACGCACGTCTCTAACCTCTACTATGTAGAGGAGCAAGCCGAGCTAGCTGAGAGGATCGCATCCATCGCGCCCGACGGCATCACCCGTTCATTTTTCTGCAACAGCGGTGCTGAAGCTAACGAGGGTGCCCTGAAGCTGGCCGTACGCTACACCGGGCGCACCAAGATCATAGCCGCGCTAGACGGGTTCCATGGAAGGACGTCCGCCGCAATGGGCGCCACCGGCCAGAAGAGTATCCGGGCATCCTTCGGGCCACTGATTTCCGGAGCTTACGAATACTTCGGGTTTGGGGACTTGGAGAGCGTTAAGGAGATGATGAACAGGGACGTAGCAGCATTCATCGTGGAGCCCATACAGGGCGAGAGCGGGGTGCGCACTGCTTCTGCGGAGTTCTTCAGAGGAGTCCGCGATCTGTGCACCGACAACGGCACCCTGATGGTGGTGGACGAGGTCCAGACCGGAATCGGGCGTACTGGTGAGTGGTTCGGCATCCAGAACTACGACGTCGTCCCTGACATAATGACCATGGCTAAAGCCTTGGGAGGGGGGACGCCCATGGGAGCGGTCGCCTCTACGGACGAGATTGCTGGGGTAATGACCCCCGGCATCCACGGGACTACCTTCGGCGGGAATCCTCTGGTGTGTGCCGCCGGATGCACGGTAATCGACGTCATGAGGAGGGACCATATCGTGCTTCGTACCAAGGACATTGGCGCCAAGTGGATGAAGGACCTCAGGGCCGTCGACTCCCCGAAAATCAGGGAGGTCCGCGGATGTGGACTGATTATCGGAATCCAGATGGACACCCCCGAGACCGCCTTAGATGTCCAGGCGTACTGCCGCGAGAACGGGGTCCTGGTCAACGTGGCCCATGGCGGGACTATCCGCCTCGTGCCCCCGCTCATCATCACTGATGAACAGAAGGACAGGTTCACGAAGCTTCTAGTCGAGTGCCTAGAGTGATAGACAAAGCTGTCTTGTTTGCAAATCTTTTTCACTTTTTATGTCGGTTTTAAAACATTCTTATACTTGCACGGTGATGCTCAACACATGTCTAAAAGCGTCATTAAGGAAAGCCTCGCCGAGAAGACTAGGATATACATAGACGCCCATCCCAGCATCAAGGACTGCGTTGCCAAGGGTTTGATCAATTACT
Source organism: uncultured Methanomassiliicoccales archaeon (assembly GCA_964539695.1). Classification (GTDB taxonomy): domain Archaea; phylum Thermoplasmatota; class Thermoplasmata; order Methanomassiliicoccales; family Methanomethylophilaceae; genus Methanoprimaticola. The sequence goes on from CAZIJM010000008.1 coordinate 5,193, forward strand.
CCTCACTCGCCAGGATGATTATGAAGGACATAGGCGCGGACAACGAAGAAGCTGTAATGATCGCGTGCCGCCGCTACGCCTCCAAGCTCTCGATCACCACCGATCACGAGCTCAGTATCCTCAGGATCCTTAAGGACAGCAGGCTAGAGATGAGGACCAAAACATGCATCGTCACCGCCAAGAACGACTGGTCTGTGCTCCACAAGATGGACAACCTCTTCAAAGACCTGTGGAACGAGAACAGCATCATGCAGTGCGTCCAGTCCGCTTCTGCTGTGACTATCATTGCCGACACGCTCCTCAAGGAGAGAATCATTGACACTGTCGGCAGGTTCAACCTGATCAAAGTGCGGGAAAACCTAGTGGAAATCGCTGTCAAGTCCCCGGAAAAGATCGTGGATACCAGCGGGGTCATCGCCTACCTGATCACCAACCTTTCGGACGCCGGTATCAACATCGAGGAGACTGTCAGTTGCCACACCGACACCATCTTCATCATTGGGGAGTCTGATATGATAAACGCATACTCGGTCCTCACCAAGTGCATCCAGTCCGCAGAGGAGACTCTCAAGGTGGAGTGAAGCCGAGCCTCTTCCTAAGGATGTCTATCGTCGTCCTGACGATTTTTTCTGACGGCGGATTCTTCAGGTTCGGACAGTAGGTGAGGGCGCCTATACGGTAATATTTATCATTTCTGAATGTGTCTTTCTTGAGGCCCTAGCACAGGCTGTTTCCACATGTCCCTTAGTTCCTCGGACACCTTCACCCTGTACGGGCGGACCTCTAGGAGCTCCTGAGTGATCCTCGGCTTGAAAATGCGTCCGGTGCGGAAATAGTCGATGCACAGCCTCCATATGAGTTTTATCTCGTCCACGCTGAGGTTCTCAGACATATCGGCATCCCGCCACGGGTGCTTGTCTTACTCCGTGTTGAACTCCGAGGACTTGAAAAAAAAGTTGGGTCTAGAGGCATTCACAGGATCATTGTCGCAGCTCCAGTCGAACAGGCGGATCGAAAGGATACCGTCTTCGTAGCGCCGGAGTCGTTGCGCAAAGTCTCTTTTTCACTGTTTCTGTGGTAGTCTAACTGGATCATATTAATTACGAAGCGTCATTCAATTCTCTTTTGAAGACTCATGCAGGCGGGGAATCTGTATGGATGCTAGGCAACGCATAACCATCCATACTTGTCTATAAAAACTTTGGAATATTTGATATACGCTCTCGCCTCTTCTGTTATCGGTTCTGATCCGATCGGTGGCAACAAGAGCGTTGACCATCAGAGATATAGCAGCGAGACGTCGTCGCAACCAGCCTCCGAAGTGTCGAGTGCACACCCCAGGACTCTGGTCTTGTCGGTCTGGGTACTGATCCCTATGTACAGGTACGCAGCGAAGACCAGGCCCATTTCTGAGTTGACCCTCCTGGCGATGTATTTTGTCGATGGTAAAGCAGGCCATGTAAATTTGTGTCTCTCTCACAGCTTCTTTTGGAGCTTTTAGGAGCCGAACCTATGGTACTCCTTCGTGTTGCACAGCTCAATGATTACTTTGCGGGCCTTTCGTCCGAACTTCCTGATGATCTTCTTTAGACGGGCAGATATCAAGTTGAAGACCGACATCGACACCTTGCGGTTTTTGTACTTTGAGTTGAAGAGCTTCCTAATTCTGTAAATACGTGACCACTTGGACACGAAGCCCTTCAATACGTCGAACATCTCTGCCGCGTGAGCAGGACATCTTGTTCTCGGTGATGACTACCTTGTACTGCAGCTTCTTCTGAAGGGTCCGGTTTTCTTGTGCTTGCGGCCGTCGCAGACGGTGCCCGTGGCACCTATTATACCGTCAAGTATTCCCTCTGTGATTTTCTTGATGCTAATCGGATTTCGATTATTTGTCAACATACTGTGAATGGGGTCCGTTTATAATCACAGTTTTGTCCAGCCGACAACACCGAATTTACTTGCGAACTCGGTGTTATAGGTGTTCATGAACTGTGCGATTAGTACAGCATTGATAACATTTATTATCGACCTGCCCGATTCACAAATAAGGACATGATGGCGAGAGTTGGTTGGTTGAAGACAGTAGAAATCGTCTTTCTGTTGATCACAGTAACCTCCTTCGTTCTAATGATCTACAGCATCATCAACTGGCATCCCCTGTATGCGGTCATGATCTTCGTCCCGTTTGGGTTCATGACCGCCGGGCTCATCCTAATTCTCAGAGCTCCGAAACCTGTCATCCCAGAGTCTGCGGTCAGAGAGAAGATGGCGGACCCAATTGTCCCAGAAACCCAGAAGAACCTCGACAGCGGCTACTGCTCGAGATGCGGTGCACCACTGAACAAGGACCACATATGCTGCGGAGCCTGTAGGAGGATATTCTGAGGCATGGCGTCCAAGTTCCCCCTGAGCAAGGTAATGGTCATCGTCTCGCTGGTGTCCATCGTAATCGCGGTGATCGGGTTCATGGCGGGGTTCCCGTTCCTGGGCTTCTTCCTATTCGTGCCCTGGTTCGCTGGGGCGTTTTCTAGTAAGTCAGACGACCCATCGGAGCAGACGGTTAAGAAATGTCCCGAATGCGGACACCAGCTGGCCGAGGACACAGACTTCTGCGTATCCTGTGGCAGGAAACTCCGACGTCTAGCAGTCACAACCACTGAAGACTACATCCTTGGTAGCAAGTGACATGGCGCAGATAGGTAACGTGACCAGGATGATCTACCTGGTGTTCTTCGCATTTGTCTGGGTAGTGATCATGCTACCCATATCCTACCTCACGGGGCCGATTCTGGCTCTGTTCGGAGTGTTGTTCGTAACCCTCAACCTGAGGAACATGTACCTCCGCAATCGTCGAAGGAGTGCGAGTCCCTGGGTGGGTCTGATGCAGCCCCTGTGGGCGATGTACGCAGCCTGGCTGACAAGTTTAATGGTGAGCTGTCCTCGAGGGCCTGTCCGGAGGCTATTGTCCCTACTGCGGTTTGCCCCTGTACGAGGACCACAGCTTCTGCGGCGTCTGCAGCAAGAAGTTATGAGAACCTGACGGCCACATCACCAGGGCCGAAGGCATCCGAAAGACTCTGGGTGTCCATGATGCGGCCAATGGGTTCGTAGCCGTATGACGTGTCAAATGATTCGTAGAACACCGTGATGCAGGAGTCGTTGCAGAACATTATGTCGCCAACCTTAATCATCCCGATCCTCGCGGAAGATGAGGGGAGTCTGCAATCGAAATAGCAATACTTCTCATTCCCGTTGAGCTCTTCTACAAGGAAGTTCTTCGGGAGCATCCTCGAGAATGCGTGGGCAACCTCGGTATCCACCAGGACGATGCTGAAAGTCCTTCTGTTCATTTCTATTGTGACTATGGTACTCCTCCCTCGGAAGTTCCTTGATGACCCTGGTGAATACCCCACCGATGATGACGTCAGGAAGCACATCCCTGATAACCACCATCCCTGCGGCCGATGGAGCACTCGCCGATGGTGACTCCCGGGCAGATGACGCACCCTGTGCCGATCCAGACATCCCTGCACACTCTCACCTTCCCGGGGATCAAGGAGGAGTGTATCCCGTAGTCTTAGTCGTGGTTCAGGGTGGCAGTGACTGTGTTGTGTCCCACGAGGGCACCATCCTCCAGCACGATTTCACTGTGGTCCTAAAACTTGCATCTAGCATTGATGAAAATGTTCTTCCCAACCTTGATGCTCAGGCCGAGCTCAGAATCGAAGGGAGGGAAAGGCCGAAGGTGGGGTTCACGGGCTTCTCGATGATCCTCGAGAATAGGTCGACGATCTCTTCATGGCCGTGGTACATGCAGTTCAGATCCATCAGGAGCTCCTTGATGTCGTAGGTACGCCTGGTCATGACCAGGTGCTCGGACGATCCGCCTTCGATCCTGGCGTTGCTGTAGAGGAGTCCTTGGAGCTGGACGATATGGTGAGGGAGAAGCTGGAGTCATTGGAGGATTTAATGGCAGGGACGATTCGCACGGGGTGCGCGGAGACAAACGCTGTTCTGTTTGTGACGAGGGCCATGAGGACGTTCTCCGAGAGATACCTTCTGGTGGACTTCAGGATGCACAGCGGCAACACCGAGGACGTCTCGGATAGGCTATATATCGGCCTGGTGGATTTCGGCATCTTAGTGGAGCCCATGGATAAGATCAAATACGACTTCGTCAACCTCCGGCCGTGGTCATATGGAGGATGCTGGTGCGCAATGATCTTGTTGTCAAGGAGGGGTGCACGGAGTCGTAAGACGTCGCCGACAAGACTGATCATATCGCAGCAGGCGATGACTATGAATGGGATCTCCGGATGACTCGGCACGGGGCTCGATAACTTGGACGTCGTCACCTATTACAATCTGCTCTATAATGCGTCTCTGACAGTCTACAAGGGGGCTCAGCAGCGCCCTGTGTCTGGAGGGCATAATCAACACCACCAGCAACATGGACCGAGGTTTGTTCCGCTAAAGTTGCTTCTGGAGGCTGGACTGACGCTGGTGTGGAAGAAATATGGCGTCCAGGGGAGAGCGGATAGGCTTTTCCTAGACGAGATGAAGGATATTTTCTCCGCCGGGGCCCCGGCGGAGTAGCCATGACGTCAGAAGTCCTTAGCCTTCTTGGATTCGTACAGGGTGAGAATCGCCTTGTACAGCATGTAAACATCGGCCTTGGCGGTGACCTCAATGGGCGCGTGCATGGAGAGCACAGGCACACCAATGTCCACTGTGTCGATGTTGTGGACGGAGATCTCAGACGCTATTGTCCCTCCCCCGCCCAGATCTATCTTTCCGAGCTCACCGATCTGCCAGATGACGCCGGCGTTCCTGAACATGCTAATGATGTAGTTCATCATCTCGGCCGAGGCGTCATTGGTGCTGTACTTGCCCCTGGAGCCATCGTATTTAGCGATGCAGGGCCCGCGATTTAGGTAGCAGCAGTTATTCCTCTCTTGGACGTCTGGGTAGGAGGGGTCAAATGCGGCACTAACGTCGCAGGAAAGGCAGACAGAGTTCTGCAGTACGTGTCTGACGTCGCATCCCTCATCCTGGGCCAGATCCTCCATGAAGTCCCTAAAGAAGAATGACCTCATCCCGGTAACGCCGTCGGACCCGGTCTCCTCCTTGTCGGCAAAGATGGTTATGGTCGTGTACTCGGGGTTTTTCACGTCCAGTTCAGCCATGAACTCGGCGTAAGCACAGGAGCTATCGTCCTGTCCGTAGGCGGCGATCATCGATCTATCGAGCCCCAGATCTCTAGGTTTGAAGGCTGGGACGGCGCAAAGCTCGGCGGTCTCGAAGTCACACTCCCTAATACCGTACTTGTCGTTTAGGATCTTCATGACGGCCAGTTTAACCCTGTCCTTGACCTTATTGTCGTCGAACGGCCAGGAACCCAGCAGGAGGTTCAGCTGCTCCCCCTCCACAACCTCGGAAGCGTTCTTCCTCATCTGATTCTGGGCCAGATGAGGAAGAAGGTCGGTAATCAGGAAGACGGGCTCATCATCCTCCTCTCCGATCCTGACTTCCATCATACTTCCGTCGGAGGTGTAGATGACGCCTCTGATGGACAACGGGATCGTGGTCCACTGGTATTTTTTGATTCCGCCGTAGTAGTGGGTCTTGAAGAAGGCCATATCTGCGTCTTGGAATAGAGGATGGGGCTTGAAATCCAGCCTAGGGCTGTCGATGTGGGCGACGGTCACGCGGACCCCCTCTTCGACGGGCCTCCTGCCCCTAGTGCACATCATGATCGTCTTTCCACGATTGATTTTGTAGAACTTGGTTCCTGCCTTGTACTTCGTACCACGAACGTACTCTGTATATCCCCTCTCTTTCAGGATGGGGATCACGTAAGAGATGATCTCGCGCTCGGTCTTGTTTGCGAGAAAGCTCTTGTAGCCCTCGCAGAACTTCGACGAGGCCTCCAAAAGCTTCGAGTCCTTCTCGGGGAGGCTTTTAGAGTCGAAGAGTATCTCATCGGCTAGTATCTGACCCTTCGTTTTCTTCACCATGCCGTGATAAGTTGTCGCTGGAGTACATTAACATTATTGTCTCATCATTCAACGGTTGATTATTAATAAAAAATAATATACGAAACAATGCATTCTACTTCCTATGACAACTATCCGTAAAAGAATGATGTTAGACTCGTCTAACACCGCTCCCATGTAGGCTATTATATAGGAAATACGTACGCATTGTTTTTCATATTATTTTTCATCATCTTCTAAAAATGAATTCTCCTTGCAATAAATAGTTTTTCAGGGTTGAGAATGGAGATATACCCCATAGCCGTAATTCTAATAATGGATTCACCAGTATAGGTAGTGGGTATTCCAGTGATCAATTGGGCGATATAAACGAAGCACAATGGAGTGACACGTCGCCTGGGTTTCTCCTGTCCGGCATTGACTAAATGCGTCAGTCTATGGTTTACTATCGGTGACATCGGATCCTGGAACTCGAATTATCCGATACGTCTATGCCCTTCTAAGATAGGCAATCTCAGAGTGCCGATATAATATACCCACCCACTCTCAACTCTAAAGAATTGTATTTACGACTTCGAAACCTATTTATTAGTCTCTATTTTACAGCATTTCCAGTGGGCTGGTAGATCAGTCTGGTTAGATCGTTTGCTTTGCAAGTAAGAAGTCGCGAGTTCGAATCTCGCCCAGTCCACCATCCGCTTTTTACGTTGTCACTTCAATGAGAGTTATCTCTCTACCCCTTCGGACCGAATTAGATACGTGATTCCTATGCCCAGATGATGAATACACCATTCATCCATGGTTTTTGGGATGAGATTAGACATTTTCACTCAGAAAACATTCGTTCCACCATCGGCCACATCGGATGAATCCGGGTCATCCAGATATTCTCTTGGAATTTTCTATCGAAATTGTATAAAATATCTTGTATTTTGAGTTGGATGTTAAATCTAATTTGTTGTCACCTCAGACCGGAATCGTGTCGGGACGGTCAAATGGATATTAATAATGACTTAGCAGCTTCTATCCAACGTCCATTCAAGGAATCATTTTTAAATCACCTTCTGGGCATCGTTTTTATGCTATGGATCAGAGGGACGACAACTGTGAAGACTCCGACTGATATAATCTAGCATAGTCTCCTGAAACCAATTGACTGATCTAGTAACATGTCGGAGACGTCGATCACGAGCCTTTCTAGCTCCCCATTCGGGACATGTAGACCTGCATCGTCATTAGCATGTACTCATTCCTGGTCCGTACCTGGACGGTCTCCGCCGGTTTCGGGTGCTCTCCGAAAACCCGTATAGCAGGTCCGGCATGCTCTTCTCCATGACGGATAGCATGGTAAAGTTGTCTAGGCTGACGCCCCCGTCATGTTCATGATCTCGACGGATCCCAGGAATGAGACCAGGTCCTCCGTCCTGTGCACGGGCGTAGAGACCCCCGGAGGGATATCACAGTGGAGCCTACGGTCCCCTCATATTAAAAAGCAAGGCTCTCGGGGGAGCGGTGTCAACAATCCTGTCCTCATGCAAGATTAAGACCTTCAGGGCCACCTCGCCCATTAAAGGAATCACCTCTGGCAACGTTCCCGGGAAACCGGAATGACGCGCGAACTTTGATGTTAGATCAATTATATGGTAGTCAAGAACCTCATCCAAGGACTCGGTCGAGAGGTGGCCGTCCATGGGTTTAGGTCGATTTCGATGAGAATGAGGCCGTCCTCGTCAGACTTCAACCCCAGGTAGGCAGGGTCGTTCACGAGCCCAAGGGCGTACTCAACGTAGTTGATCATCATGACCATGTACCCTGCCTAGCCGAAGCTTTCTTCCTGGGCCTCCTCCAGTATTCTGGTTGACTGGAACATGCTGGATATGTCGAACTAGAACCCCAGGATGATCAGCGAGACTATGAGGAACTAGAGGCCCAGTGACTGGCTATTAATGCCAACTTAACCGAGAATATGACCCTCAGCACAAGGGACACCATCGCAGGGGTGCGCTATCTCCTGAAGTCGCATCATCTACCCGTAGATACTGCCATAGCGATTATGATCAGCAATGCCACGGCAAGGATCATCCCGATGGCTATGAAGCCAATGTCCTCGGCGATGCACATGTAGAACGGAAGCAGTTACATCGTCCGATACCTATCATCATGCTCAGCAGGAATATCATGGAGACAGTGACGAACCTCCGGTTCCTCAGCAAAAGCAGGGCGGCCAGCGGCTTGTTCCTTTTGGAGGGCTTTACCAGAGAAGCAGCATCAGCACTATGCCGATCACGCAGGCCGCGAGGAGATCAACGTGTACAGGAAGCCGTCAACGTATCCGTACATGGTGCCCACGGTCAGATCTATCCGGGCAAACATGAGGATGGACAAACTCCTGTTGGGCATCCCCGTGTCCGCGGTTTCCCTGCCCTTCGGGATGAGGATGACGAACACGAACACCAAGATGACGCCCAGCGGGATGTTTATGAAGAACACCCAATATTAGGACAGCAGGTACTTGACTATACCGCTTATCGTGAACCCTATGATCACAGGGATCCCGCTTCTAGTGGCGATGCAAGCCATCCTGCTGCCCCCTGTCCGGCAGAAGGCGTATCACCATTATGGGCGTGAAGATGACAATGAATGTTGCCCCGAATTTCTGGATAAACCTAAACAAGATCATCACCCAGGCCCTGGGGGACAGGGTGCATCTCACGGATACGACGTAGAAGAGACGGTCTCGACTAAGAACATCTGGCGGATGTCCGTACGGTCGGCGATCTTGGAGAAAACCAGGCAGAACCTGGCAATCGACATCAGATAGACGACAGAGACGAAGGCACTGTACGAGACGGTTATGACCAGGTCGTCAGCGATCACAGACAGGACCCGTTCACTGTGGACGCATCCATGCTATCTATGAGGGTGGTTATCAGGATGAGGGACATGACGGCTAGGATTCCGGCGATTTCATCGCTCTTCATCTAATTCGACTATGACTCAGTCGAACTTGCTGACCACTGCTTTAATCCTCCTGACACCAGCGGCGGAGCTCTCCTCTTTCTTGATCTTGAACCCCTGCAGCTCGGCGGTGTTAGACACGTGGGGTCCTCCGCAGATCTCGCAGGAGACATCGCCGATGGTGTAGACCTTGACCATCTTGCCGTACTTGTCCTCAAAGACCCCTATCGCTCCGCGTTTACGGGCTTGCTCGATGAGCATCTCCTCGCAGACCACGGGAATAGCGGCTTTTATAGCATCGTTGACGTAATTCTCGACGGCGGCCAATTCCTCGGGAGTGCACTTCCGGTCCAGGTTGAAGTCAAACCTGAGCCTCTCGGCGGTGATGTTGGACCCCTTCTGTTGGATGTTAGGGCTGACGATCTTCCTGAGGGCGGCGTTCAGTAAGTGGGTGGCAGTGTGCAACTTGGTGGTCTCCACAGCGTGGTCGGACAGGCCTCCTTTAAACTGCTGATCGGCGCCTGCCCTTGAGTTTTCCTGATGGGCCCTGAACCTGTCTTGGAAGTCTTTGATGTCGACCTTTTTGCCCTGCTCGGTGGCTAACTCCTGAGTGAGCTCAACTGGAAACCCGAAGGTGTCGTAGAGTCTGAAAACTATATCCCCGGGGAGCGTTTCTGCATTCCAGACCTCGGCAATCATTTCGTTGAACCTCTTCAGTCCCTTCACCAGGGTCTTGTGGAACTTCTCCTCCTCGGCGGTGATATTGCTATATATGAACTCCTTGTTCCTCTCGAGCTCGGGATACGCCTTGGAGTACTCGGAGACGACGACCTCACACACGCCGTGCATGCAAATGTTATTTACACCGAGCTTGAACAGGTACCTGCTGGCCCTTCTAATGAGCCTCCTAAGGATGTACCCCTGGCCGATCTTGGCGGGGACAACCCCATCCCCCAGGATGAAAGTGGCGGCCCTCAGATGGTCCGCCACGATCCTGAATGCGCGAGTGGTCTCTTCGTCCGAGCCGTACTCCTTACCGGTGATCTCCTCGATTTTGCCGATGATGCCCGTGAAGAGGGGTGTGTCGTAGACGGTCTCCACATGGTTCAGCACGCGGAGGATTCTCTCGAGGCCCATGCCAGTGTCGACGTTCATCTGCTTCAGAGGGGAGAACTTCCCCTCAATGTCCTTGAAATACTGCATAAAGACGTTGTTCCAGATCTCAGTGTATTTCCCGCAGTGGCAAGATGGTCCACAATTAGGCCCGCACTTGGGCCTGCCGTCGTCGAAGAAGATCTCAGTATCGGGTCCGCAGGGCCCAGTCTGGCCGGCGGGACCCCACCAGTTGTTCGCTTTCCCATAAAAGAAGATCTGGTCGTTACTCATGCCATGGCTCCTCCAAAAGTCAACAGTCTCGTTGTCCCTGGGGGCGTCCTCGTCTCCTGCAAAAACGGTTACAGCGAGCTGATCCCTACCGATGCCCAGGACATCGGTCAACAGCTCGTAACTCCAGACGATGGATTCTTTTTTGAAGTAGTCGCCCAGAGACCAATTTCCGAGCATTTCGAAGAACGTGAGGTGGCTGGCGTCGCCCACCTTATCGATGTCCCCGGTCCTAACGCACTTCTGGAAGTCTGTGAGTCTCCTACCGGCGGGGTGTTTCTCACCGAGGAGATAGGGCACCAATGGGTGCATACCTGCGGTGGTGAAGAGAACGGTGGGATCGTTCTCGGGCACAAGGGGGGCCGAGCTGATTTGTGTGTGGCCCCTCTTCTTGAAGAAGTTTATGTAGGTCTCTCTCATCTGTTGAGCGTTCATGATGCACACTCCATTTACTAGGCTGTGCTATCAAAACGTCCTATTTATATCTTGGACGGGATACCACCAACAGCGCCATCCGTGGGCAGGGACGACGGGCCGACGGGGGAGAGGATTCCGGGTACATCAGCAACGATGGCGTCAGACACGGCGCCATCTGAGATCACGATCCTTATTGCCAGGTTGGATAGTGTCTTTCTGGGTAAGTCGCCTATCTCCCTTACGATCACGTTGCCACAGTCGCTGATGGACTCCACGATGACACGAATGTGCTCCCTGTGGCTCCCGCCTGCGATGGGGGACGACCTGTCCACATGGATGTCGCGGATGAACGCAGGCCCGTATGGGGTAGATCTATAGACCCTGAACACGGACGCGTTCCCAAATCCGGAATCCACAGTTACACCGTCAGTGGTAGCCACAGCGTAGAGCGACGGGTCCCTAGTGCCGATCGGTATGGGCTCCGAGGGCCCGCATCCGGATCCGCAACTATTAAAGTGGACGAACTCCTGGGAGCGATCCTGATCCAGGAGGCCGATGGCGTCTGCCCTGCACTGCCTGCAGTGGCGCATCATCCTGGCATCCAGCGAGCAGTGGTCCATCATTTCGCGCCTCTCCTTGGGAGTGGGGGCCTTGCGTTTAGCGAAGGGTGTCCCGTCCACGGGGATGAGCGGCAGTATGTTCACGATGTACGCGCCCCTGCCCTTGACGTACCTCACTAAGTCCGGGATATGTCCATCATTGATCCCGGGGATCATGACGATGTTGACTTTTACGAGCATCCCGAGGGCCGCGCATCTCTCTATGCCCTCAGTCTGGTGGGCGATGAGGGCCTTGGCAGCCTTCCTGCCCTTCAGAGATCTCCCCTGCCAAAGCACAGATCCGTAGATCTGCGCTCCAACGTCTGGGTCGCAAGCGTTCATGGTCACGGTGATGAATCTAACACCCAGGTCATAAAGCCTTTGAGCGTTGCCTGGGAGGGCCAGACCATTCGTGGAAATGCAGAGGATGAGGTCAGGGGTCTCCCTGGACACTAACTCAAGGGTGTGGAAAGTCTCTTCATTGGCTAGGGGGTCTCCCGGGCCGGCGATCCCAACCACACTAAGGTTGGGAATCTTCGATTTTGTATAAGCCACCTTCTTCGCAGCCTGCTCTGGCGTGAGAACCTCGCTAGTAACGCCCGGACGGGACTCGTTGCAGCAGTCGTACTTTCTGTTGCAATAGTTGCACTGTATATTGCAACAGGGTGCGACTGGAACGTGCATCCTGGCGAACTCGCGGTGAGCATCCCTGCTGTAACAGGGGTGTCTGGTGAGTACCTCTTCCAATTGCTGATTCTGAGACATGCGAACAGTCATCGGCAAGAGATATTAAAATTAACACCGTTATCTAACCTATAGTCAACAGTCGTGAAAGGTCACACAGGTGCGCCCTTTATTATTATAGCATATTATTAATGAAATTATGGAAGATGCTTTCATACAGTCCGTATTGTGGGACCTCAACTCCAATTTAGTACTGTTGAAGCGCACGCTGTCTGAGATGATGGACAGTGGTAACCACACGTACAGGACGAGGGACGGCTCCGTGGTGGGGATCCCCGAGGAGCAGCTACAGTTCCTTTGGGATGTCTGCGACGATTTGCAGCGCATCTCGCTGAGGCTGCCGATCTACGTATCTACGGATATCTCCGACGAGACCTCGGCGTGGAAGGTGGAGGGGCGCGTAGAGGCAACGGTGACGGCGGTAATCCTCGGCAAGAAGCTCCATAGGGAGGGTTTTCTGAGGCTCTACCATTCGGATCTAAAGGATTTGAAGTCTAAAATCCCCGATGCGATCATGGTCGTGTTTACCCCGTGACCCAAGTGACAAATACTATTACACAATTCAATATATGTGATAGACTGAGCCGGTCATTGGACCGGCTCAGTCATTCTTCACCATGATTCTATTGCCGATTTATTCAAACACTT
>CAZIJM010000009.1:0-17619 GCA_964539695.1 uncultured Methanomassiliicoccales archaeon
GGCGGCCCTCAGCCTCTTAGTGGTGGTCGGGCCTATGGAGACTATCTTGGCGCCCTCGAACACCTCGATAAGGCGGTCGCCGAAGAAGTTCTGGCACTCCTCTACAGCTGTGGATGATCCGAACACCGCCACGCACCCGTCGGTGAGAGACTCCTCCAGTCTCCTGAACTCTAACTCATTTCCGTGCATTATCTCCAGTGACGGAGCAGCCATTACCGTGAAGCCCAGCTCCTTGGCCTTCTTCACGGAGTCTTTGATCCTTTTGGAAGGGCGGGTGAATCCCAACACAGTCATGCTAAGTCTCCTAGGATGTCGCGCATCTTGACGACTGACCCCACAACTATGATGCCCGGGGGCTCCAGACCGTTGTCCCTGATGGCGGACTCCAGACTGAACACGGTGGTCACAGCCACCCTTTGCTTCAAGGTGGACCCCTTGGATATTATCGCCGCCAGCGTGTCCGGGTCCATACCACCCTCAATCAGCTGCCGGGAGATGTGCCCGGCGTTGCTGAGCCCCATCAGGATGACCAGCGTGCCGTGTCCTCTCACGAGGGCTTTCCAGTCCACCCTATCCTCGGTGCGGTCCGCTTTCTCGTGTCCGGTGATGAAGGTTACTAGCGAGGTGTGGTCCCTGTGGGTCACGGGAATCCCGGCTAGCTCTGGAACAGATATGGATGACGAGACCCCTGGGACGACGTAGACTTCCGCCCCCGCCCTCTTAAGCTCCTCGGCCTCTTCGGCGCCACGGCCGAACAAGAACGGATCCCCACCCTTAAGGCGCACCACTACCTTCCCTTCCTGGGCGTACTTCACGAGCAGCTCGTTGGTCTGCCATTGGCTTAGGTGGTGGTCCATGGCCCTCTTGCCGACGTCGATGAGCTCGGCGTCCTCCGTGCACTCCTTCAACAACTCTGGATTCGCCAAGGCGTCGTACATGACGACGTCCGCGACCCTTAGAAGCTCCAGACCCCTGACAGTGATGAGCCCGGGGTCACCGGGTCCGGCACCGACTAGATAGACTTTGCCAGTCATATTAAATCCCTCTTGCCTATGAGGTACTCCGCGATGTCCAGGAGCTCGTCCATGACGTAGTCGCAGGCCAGGTCGGCCTCCACCCTCCTGGGCTTGTCAGTGTACCCGTATGAGACCGCCCTCACATGGACAGTATCGCCATCTACGACAGCATTAATCCCCACGGGCGAGGAACATCCTGTGCCCATAAGCTTCATTATCCCCCTCTCTACACCGACGGCGATCCTGGTGGGAAGGTCATCCAGTCTGGACAACACCTTCCTCGCCTCCTCGTCATCTTTCCTGCACTCCACGGCGATGGCACCCTGTGCAGGCGCGGGGACGAATCTCTTCTTGTCTAATACGTGCATGGGACGGTCGATCCCCATGCGCTCCAGCCCCGCCCTGGCCAGAATAATCGCATCAAAGTCGCCTTTGTCCAGGCGCCTGAGGCGAGTGTGTATGTTCCCCCTAAGGGGGACAATCTCTAAGTCTGGACGGGCCTCGCGAAGCATGCTCTCTCTTCTAATCGACGCCGTGCCGACCCTAGCTCCCTGTGACAGGTCTTCCAGCGGGCAGGGCAGGATAACGTCCTCGTCAGAATCCCTGGGGAATATAGCGATCACTATGAGATCCGGGTGAATGTCGATAGGGATGTCCTTCAGCGAGTTCACGGAACAGTCGATTTTGTGCTCGATTATGGCCTCATCCAACTCGCGCACAAAAGCACCGGTGGCGGCCATCCGGTTCAACGGCAAGGTCAAATTAATATCACCCAGGGACTTCATCTTCACAACATTGCACTCCATCCCGGAGTTGAGCTCCATCATCCTCCGGCAGAATATCTCCGTCTGCCTCATGGCCAGCCTGCTCTCGCGAGTGCCTACTCTCAATTCCTCACCCCGGCGAAAAATCCCTTGAATGCCTCCTCCAACCGGGAGAAAGCCTCGTCGTCATGGGCGACGGATATGAACTCGTCCTCCAGCATGGACGGGGGTAGGTAGACGTCGTGATCCAACATGTACCTGAATAGCCTGTCGAACATTACGCGGTTTGCGGTCTCGGCCTGAGAGCCGTTCGTGACCTCCTCAAGTCCAAAGAATATGGAGAACATGGATGCGACAGAATTGACGCATCCAGTCACATCGGCATCGGCCATGGACTCTTTTATGCAGGAGACCAGGGCATTCGTCCTCCTTTCCAGGGCTGCGTAGTTACTATAGGAGCGCATTAAATCGATCTGGGCCAGCCCGGCCGCGGCCGAGACGGGATTGCCGGCAAAGGTCCCGGCTATGTATACCGGACCATGGGGAGCCACGTTCTCCATGATCTCCCTCCTTCCCATGAACGCGCCGGCGGGAAACCCACCGCCGATGATCTTGCCCATAGTTGTCATGTCGGGGATGACCCTGAACCTACCCTGGGCACAGTCCTCGGCGACCCTGAACCCTGTGATCACTTCGTCAAAGATCAGAACCACATCATTCTCGGCGGTTATCTTCCTGACCTCCTCTAAGTAACCCTTCCTCGGGGGGACGACCCCCACATTCCCGAGGACGGGCTCCATGATGACGCAGGCAATCCCCTTCTCCTTCTCGAAGAGGTCGACCATTGCCTGGACGTCGTTATACTCTATCGTGAGGGTGTGTCTGGCGGTATCGGCCAGCACCCCCTTGGATGAGGGCATGCCTGCCGCAAACCCACTGCCAGCGCTCACCAGCGCGGCGTCGTGGGCGCCATGAAATCCTCCTCTCATTTTGACTACGTCGTCCTTGCCAGTGAAACCGCGGGCCACCCTTATGGCGTGCATAGTGGCTTCGGTACCGGAACAGGTTAACCTGACCATGTCAGCGCAAGATACCTGGGACGTTATCCTCTTGATGAGCCTCAACTCGGGCTCGGAGGGGGCGCCGTAGACAGTGCCTTTCGAGATCTGCCTCCTGACAGCGTCAATGACTACTGGGTTGGCGTGACCGGCGATGAGCGGGCCATACGCCATGCAGAGGTCGATATACTCCCTCCCGTCGGCGTCGATGACCCTGCATCCGTTACCGGACTCTATAAACAGCGGGTTCGGCTTAAACGCCCTAACAGGGCTGGACACGCCGCCCGGGGTGAGCCTAGATGACTCCGAATAGAGCTCCTGGGATCTGTTCATGGTATCACAGAAGCCTGGCGGCTTCCCTCGCGTAGTATGTGATTATGATGTTCGCTCCAGCGCGCTTGATGCCCAGGATGGATTCCATCATAATCTTCTTTTCGTCGATCCACCCATTGGCCGCTGCAGCCTTGATCATCGCATACTCCCCGGACACCTGGTACGCCGCCAGCAGTAGATCGAACCTGTCTTTGGCCTCCCGGATTATGTCTAGATAGGGGCCGGCAGGCTTGACCATGATCATGTCCGCGCCCTCGGTGATATCCAGCTCGATCTCCCTCATGGCCTCCAGCCTGTTACCGCACTGTATCTGGTACCCCGCACGGTTGCCCTGACCCGGCGAAGAGTTGGCCACGTCCCTGAATGGTCCGTAGTAGGCGCTGTAAAACTTAGCGCTGTACGCCATAATGGGGACGTTCTTGAACCCGGCGTCATCTAGGGCGATCCTAATGGCCTCAATCTGGCCGTCCATCATACCGCTAGGGGCGATGACGTCAGCACCAGCCTCAGCCTGGGACACCGCCGTCTTGCCGTAGAGTTCGATGGTCTCATCGTTCATGACGCAACCGGAATCATTCAATACGCCGCAGTGGCCGTGGTCGGTGTATTCGCAGAGGCAAAGGTCGGCGATGACTAGCATGTCGGAGCACTCCTTTAATCCTGCGATGGCTTTCTGAACCACCCCGTCCCTTTCGTACGCCCCAGAGCCGCAAGCGTCCTTGTGGGAGGGGACACCGAACACCAGGACTGAGTTGACCCCGGCGCTTTGGATGTCCCCGGCGATACTCTCATACCCAGACAGCGGGTACGTCTCCACGCCCGGCATGGAGTCCGTGGTCTTAATCCTATTGAGGTTGGTGTCGAAGAAGATCGGCAGCACCAGATTGTCCGGGTGCAACCTTGTCTCCGCTACTAGGTTCCTCATCTTGTCACTCTGTCTGAGCCTTCTCATGCGCAAGTCTGGATACATCATCATTGTACATCCCTCAGTCCGAAAAGGTCGACGACCGCGTTACAAGTGTCGATGCGGCCGTCGCGCGATGCCTCCCTCAAGTTCTTGTAAAGTTCAGCGGTAAACTTGTTTGTTAGAGCCCTAGAGAGGTCCTTCAGCAGCTCGTGGACATCTGCCGAGCTGGTCCTGGACATGGCTGTTTCGAGCTCGTGCTCCCGAATTCCGGCCAACTTGATCCCTAACCTGCGAATCACATCGTTCGCTATCTGCTCTTTCTGCTCCACGTCCAGTCTAGCTAGCTCCTGGCCGATAATCTTCTCCGCAGAGACTATCTCGTTTCTTCTACGTTCGACGTTGCGCATGGCGATGCCCTGAAGGGCATCCATGCTATCCAGTTTCACGTTCGGTATCTCAGCAACGTCATCGTCGGTGTTCCTGGGGACAGATACGTCTATGATCAGCAACTTTCTATCAGGGCGCATGCGCATGGCGTCTGCTACATGGTGCCTATGGAGGACTGCGTGGGGCGCACCTGTCGCAACAAGGACCAGATCAGACTCGGCCACGGCCTCGGTGAGACGGGCCATGCTCACCGCCTTCCCTCCCAGCTCGTCCGCCAGCTCGATGGCACGGCTGTAAGTCCTGTTGGAGACAATGACCGCCCCCATGTTCTTTCCAATGAGATTCTTAGAAATGACCGAGGCTATGTCCCCGGCCCCGAGGATGGTAATCGCCTTCCCGCCAAGGTCCCCGATCCTGTTCTCGGCTAGTTCGACGGCCGCCGATCCGACAGAGACGGCACCCTTGTTTAGCGCGGTCTCAGACCTAACTCTCTTCCCAACAATCATGGCGTTGTCAAAGAGACGGGTGAGCATCGGACCCACGTGACCCTCCTCTTTCGCCCTGGCGTATGATTCCCTGATCTGGTGTTGGATTTGGTTCTCCCCCACAATGAGTGAGTCCAGACCGCAAACCACCCTAAACAGGTGCTTGATGCTTTCCTTGTCTTCTAGTATGTATGTGATATTGGTGGACGGGACGATGCTTTTGATCAGCCTCCAGAGATAGTCGGACATCATTTTGTTGTCGGACGTGGCAGTGTAGACCTCGAAGCGGTTACAAGTCCTGACTACGATATATTCAGACATCTGGTTCATGATACTGACGCACTTCTCCACCTCAGTCTCTAGAACGGGGACGATGTTGTTCAGACCCTCCGTACCCCCAGCGGAGGAATGGGTGACATGCATGCTGACTATCATCTGAGTCCACCCCTCTCAAGTGCAAGAGACTCCGCACCGGCGGCGTCCCCCTCCCTCAGGAGACTCCACACATCCCGGTCGGCCAGCACCTCGGCCAGGAACTTCGCCCTACCGGGCTGTGTAGGGATCCTATCGCGTATCAGCCTCCTCAGGGACACCAGCAGCTCCAACATGGCGTCATATGACGGGTCTAGGAACTTGTCGATCCTGGCGATGATGTATGGGGAGAATGCGGGCACGCGCCCCTCGGAGGATACAGTGACGGTGTATCCATCCCGGTACAGCGATGAGGGTATGAGAACATCTCCGCCGCCGTGGGCGGAGTTCGTCATGATGCCCCTGGACATGGACATGTCCCTGATGGCGTCGTTGAGCTCGTGACTGGATGTGGCGGCCACGACGATGTCGGCGCCTTCCATGTGGCGTCCCGCGGTATCCGGGTCCACGGCCTCTCTAACCACGGACTCGGCCAGCTTCTCAAGCTCCGGCAGGACCTCCGGGGACACGATCCTTATCCTAAACCCGTCAAAGTGCATGCACTTGCGGAGAGCCACCCTCCCGCCGCCGAAGACGACGACCAGGCGGTTTCCGGGCGACAGGGCTATCGGCGACATGCGAATCCTCTCCAAAAAGCCTTACCCTCCTGTGTTCGACACCATGATGTAGATGGATGTGATAAAAGCTTGGTCCATGCATCCAACCCCACCCGCCGGGAGGGTCGCCGGGGAATGGCCCAATTTGTTTGACGTTTCAGACCCTATCCAGCGCCTGGGTCAGGTCGACAATGATGTTTTCAATGTGCTCGCACCCGATGGACAGTCTAATCGTCGACGACACGATCCCGACCTTCTCTAATTGCTTCTCCGAGAGCTGTGAGTGGATGGTGCTGGTCGGATGGATTACCAGGGATTTCATATCGGCTACGTTGGCGAGGATAAAGAACATCCTCATGGAGTTAGCGAAGTATTTGGCCTCCCCTCCCTCCCACCAACGGTCTCGAAGATGAAAATGGCTCAGCACCATTGGGAAAGTACCTCCCGTAGAAGGCGTGGTCGGGGTGGTCTGGCAGTATGGAGGTGGTTGACTCTCTCCATCTTGAGATGCTTCAAAAGGAACTCCATCGCGCGCTAGATATTGTAGACGTGCTTTTTCACCTTCAGTAACAGGGTCTCCAAGTCCTGCAAGAGCATGAACGAATTCATTGGGGAAAAGCAAGCACCCATGTCCCTCAGGACAATCGTCCTCATCTTGGTGCAGAACGATGCATTCGGCACGTCGCAGGTGAAACTGATTCCGTGATAGCCGGGGTCTGGGTTCGCCATATGGAGAAACTTGCCAGAACTTGCCCAGTTAAACCTCCCGTTCTTCACTATGACCCATCCCAGGATGGTGTCGTGATCCGATGAACTTGGTCGCCAACTCGATAACGATGTCGGCGCTGTGGTCCAGGGGCCTAAACAGGTACGGGGTGGCGAAGGTATTGTCCGTCACCAGTGGGATCCCGTAGGAGTGACACATCTTCGCAGGAGCGTCTATGTTGATGAAGTTGTGGTTACCGATGGTCTCCATAAAAACCGCCTTGGTATTGTCTCCGATTGTCCCCTCGAAGATCTCGACGGGGTCAAGCTGCGTGAGGTCCATGAAGATGCAATCCGTGCTGTACGACCTTAGAACGTGGTCGAAATAGTTGATGGTTTTTCTGTAGATCGTGATCGCTAACACTATGTGGTTATCGGCGAACGCCAGATTATTGATAGTGTGCGTGATTTCAGCCGTCGTGACGGGCACGTAATGTATCCTACCATCAAGTATTTCCTCTACGATTCTCTTAATGCTAACTGGATTCTGATTTATTTTGTGAATACATTGTGAACGGAGTTTGATTATAATCATCGTTTTGTTCAACCGACAACACCGAGTTCGCACACGAACTCGGTGTTGTCGATGTTTATGAACTGTACAATTAGAATATCCAAAAAAGACTGTGGAAAGCGTTTCCTAAGTGGTTTAACGCCATGACCCCTTACGCAATGCTCGACATCCGGATGACCTTAACGCCCAGGGACTCGCAGATGTTCTAGATTTCTCTATCGCAGGTGAACAACAAGACTTGCATTTCGCCCGACAGTTCCATTAGTGCACGGCAGGCGCCGGCTTTTCTCTCCGAATCGAAAGGAAGCAGTACATCGTCCAGGATTACCGGAACTTCGCCTTTTCCCATCTCCCTAGCCATCGCCAGCTTGAGAGATAGCAGCACTTGTGCCCTAAATCCAGAGCTCCACTCGCTGACGCCCTTCACCTCGTTTCCACTCTTTACGGACAGGTCCCTGGTACAGGGGTCGATATCGATCCTGTACCTGCCGTCCGTCATCATAGAGAGGTACCTGTTTGCCCATTGGATGACGCCTGGTTGGACCTGGGAGTAGATCTCTTCGCAGGCCCTGTCGACGATCGAAGATGCCAGGAGGCCTACTGCCCCGTCCAGTAGGGCGTCCTCCATCTCCGCTGTCAGCTCTGCGCGACGGTCTATCATCCTCTCCAGTTCGTCGGTGTCCAAGATAGCTCCCATTTTCGCCTCCAGACCTCCGATCTCCTGCCTGATTTTGCCGATCTCCTCGGTGATCCCATGGTTCTTGTATTCTGTCCTGCGCTCTGGCTCGTTTGGGTCAAGGCCGGCGGCGCGAATGGCGTCGGACAGCATACGTACGTCTCTGTCGATCTCTTTGGCCTTTGACGTTAGTGAGACGCTCTTGACAAATCCCTCCTCCCCGGAGAACCTCTGGGTGAAAGCCATCAGCCTGTTCTTCGCATCCCCGAGCTCCATGCGGGCGCGCATCACGTCGGTGTCTAACCTGGAGGCGGCCTCTTTGGCCCTAGAGAGAGTTGCCATGTCGTCCTCGATCCCGTGGGATTGCAGGCCGACGTCAGCCATTATCCGCGAGACCTCTTCTTCGAACTGAGACATCCGCCGTCTGATCTCCTTCATCTCCTGCGGGACAACGGGCTGGGGCTCCACGGAGACCGGCTCAGCAGCCGGGCTCCTCTTCCTTAGCCCAAATGCGGCCAATGCTGCACCGGCCACGGACAGAACAGCTGCGTAATAGTTCATGAACAGGGCAGCCAGCGTGCCCATCACCATCAGCAGGATCCCCGCATAGAACAATGGCCCCGTCGAGTTCCCGGAGGGATGCGGCTTCGACTCGGGACAAGGCTCCGTAGGCTCTAAGACCTCCATAAGCCTCCTGGCATCTTCCCTGTACGAGACCAGCTTCCCTGACAGGGATTCGATACTCTTGGAGTAAGACAGAACCTTCCTCCTATCCGCCCCCATCAGATCGACATCCTCACTCTCCCTGCGAGTCGTGAGTGTGTCCAGCACCGATTGCTTTTGACTTATCGTATTGATCAGATCGTCATGCTTTTCGATGTCCTCCTGCGTGACGGGGACAAACTCGCCCAGCTCGGAGCGCTGTCTCCTCAATTCCGACAGGCGTTCGTAGTTAAGGCGGTTGGATTCGTAGACGTCGGCCTCAGTCTTCGCACTAACGGCTTCCACAAACTCCGCCTCCAGCTTCCTTAGGTTCTCCAGGAGTTCCTTCCTGCGAGCGTCCAGCTCCCCATAGTTGTCGGCGGAGGCTCTAGCCGAGGCGATTTGTGAGTTCACTTCGTCCATGTCCTTCTGGATACTCAGCACCCGGCTCACAGAGTTGGACCTTTTACCGAGGCTACCGCTCCACAAGTCTTCGGACGCCTTCATTGCCGCGAGCATGGATTCCCCTCCCAGGATGGTCAGGAACCTCGACTTTACACCCCCTTCGGTGACGACCTTCTCGTCGTCCAGGTCCGCCGGCGTCATTGCGAAGACGCTGCGGAACAGGGATAGATCATCAGTGCCCGTCGGCAATCTGGGGACGTCGCCATGCACGGTCCTCTGGACTAGCCTGGCGGTGTGGACTTCCCCGTCCTGCTCGTACACTAGCTCTCCTAAGTCCGTTTTAGACCTCTCTGGGTACTGGTTCCTCTTGTTGCTGGGAACAATAACGCTGCGGATGAACTCCATTACCGTGGTTTTCCCACTCTCATTCGGACCGTGAAGCACGGTCATTTCGGGATCTAGGTCGATCCTCCTTTCGCGAAGGGCGCCGAAAGAGCGGATGTTAACACTCTGTATCCTCATCTGGGCCCCTCCATGATAGCTACCAGCATTCTTGTGGCCCTCCTGACTAGATCTCTCAGCATCTCGTTACTGAGGCCGGTGTAGAAGTCCCTATGCCTGGAGGCTATTGAATTGGATAGGAGTATCTTGAGTAGCTCCTCCCTGTCCGCTAATTCTATGCCCCTTCCAACAGAGATCACTTTCGCAATCATGTCCGACCTAGCAACGCGGGTGTCCATATCTATCTCTGGCGTCGTCTCGGCTTTGATTCCGCAAACGGTGCAGGACAACTCCCTTGACAGTGCGGAGGCCACATCGTTTGGGTGCAGCCTGACCATGGTGTCGAGGGAGCCCGACCCCGTGAAGGTGACCCTCGCTATGTCCCCGGGGCTGACCCGTAACCTGAGATCCCTAATCGTCGCGGCCAGGTCCCTGCCCGTGATGACCACGGATAGCTCCCTCCAGACAATCTCCTGGGTCGGCACAAACCTCAGCTCCGAGACCATTCCCTCGTCCACCGTTACCAGGTAGCATCCTTTCTCGCCGGATTCTGTAATTTTGCGGCCCTGGATGTTGCCCGGATAAACCACGTACGGGCCCTCCGATAGGACCACCCTTTTGTGTACATGGCCGATAGCCCAGTAGTCGACGCCCCTACCCGACATGTCCGACAGTCTGCAAGGGGAATAATTGTACCGCGCCCCGACGGAGTCTACGTCACAGTGCAAGACCGCCACGGTGAACCTATCTGAGGAGCCTTGGATCAATGACGGGAGGTTCCTCTCTTCATGCCAGTTGGTGAAGCTGACCCCCACAACCTCCACGCCATCCAGCCCGTCCAGCTCAATATACTCCGGCTCGGTCCCAAACTCGTGGACGTTCGGTGGGTAGGGGATGGACGCCGCCCAGGCGACCTGTGGGTCATGATTCCCCCTAGCTATGAAGCACGGGACCTCCATGCGAGCCAGCTCCGATGCGAACCTGTGCCTGGTCGCCGGTGTTATGGTGAACTCATCGAAAGCGTCTCCCGCGATGACTACGAAGTCCACCTTCTCAGATATGGCTAGGTCTACTATACGGGAGAATGACCGGAAGACGGATTCCGTCATTCTCCGGCCCTCCACCTTGTCCCTAGCTTTAACCCCCTTAAACCTGCTTCCCAGGTGGAGATCCGCACAATGTATGAATCTGCAGTGTGCACCCATAAGTCAGGCTAGAGGCGACCGCTCTTATAAACCGAACGCGGAGTCGCGAAAACTCCGAACCCTCCCTGGCCACCCATCCTGAGGGCCGGACAATCTTATTAATGGATGAGCTATCCATCTCCCACGGAGTGTCATCATGGATTGTATCAGGAAGAAAGTAAACGAGGAGCTTACCGCGGGCTGGATTGGATCCAACAGAGCCTGCGACTACTATCCCTGCCACTTCTGGGGGCAGGACTGCACATTCTGCTACTGTCCCTTTTATCCTTGTGAGGACGAGGACCTCGGCGAAGCCATTGTCGGAAGGCGCGGGCAGAGGATTTGGAACTGCTCCGACTGCCTGTTCATCCACCGCACGCCTGTCATCAAGTTCGTTCTCTCCGAGGTGGAGCGCCTCGGTATAAGGGAGGCTGGTGACCCCCGCTTCGTGGACATCCTGAAAGATGCGAAGGCCAGACTCTATAGGCCTGGCAGGGCGCTTATGGTCGTTGGTGCCACCTCAGATGCCGGAAAGTCAATGACAGTCACCGCCATATGTAGGATACTCCACCGCAGGGGCTTTTTGGTGGCCCCGTTCAAGAGCCAGAACATGAGCTTAAACTCCAAGGTCACCCGCACCGGCTCGGAGATCGCTATGATACAAACGCTCCAAGCGAAGGCGGCCGGTCTTAAAAATCCGGACTGCCACATGAACCCGATCCTGCTAAAGCCCAAGGGCGACACCACCTCCCAGGTCATGGTCAGCGGGAAGCCCTATGCCGACTACGGGGTGAGAACATACTACAGGGAGTTTGTCCCCGGACCCGGCCGCGAGATAGTCCGGGAGAATGTGAACTTCCTGAAGGGAAGATACGACTTCGTGGTGATGGAGGGTGCCGGGTCTCCGGCAGAGATTAACATCTATGACAGGGACATAGCCAACATGGGTGCCGCAGCTATCGCCGACGCCAATGTGGTCCTTGTAGTCAACATGGAATGGGGCGGATCGTTTGCCTACGCCCTCGGAACCATCGAACTAATCCCCGAGGAGGACAGGAGAAGGATAAGGGGCGTGATATTCAACAATCTTCGGGGAAGGATCGATAGCATCAAGTCCACCATACCAGAGTTCGAGAGGATGGCCAAGGTGCCTGTGATCGGTGTGATCCCTCACGCAGACGTGGTGCTCCCGTCCGAGGATTCGGAGACGTTTAGGGGTGTCAAGGGTAAGGGCGAGGGGAAGTGCTTAGTCGGCGTGGTGAAGTACCCCAGGATCGCCAACTTTACCGATCTGGACCCGCTGTTCCTGGAGGACGTGTCTGTGGTCTTCGTGGAGCAGGTCGGGGACCTGGATGGCGTGGACGCCGTGGTGCTCCCGGGCACTAAGAACACGATCAGCGACATGAAGTGGATGGAAGAAAGAGGGATCTCTGATGCCGTTAAGGCACTGCGCGGAAAAGTGCCGATCGTCGGTATCTGCGGGGGATACCAAATGATGGGCTCGGTCCTGGACGACTCCCTCGGCATCGAGGGGGGCGTCCCCGGGACGGTCCTAAACGGGCTGAGCTTCTTCGGCAACACCACGCGGTTTGGAGAGTACTCCAAGCGCATAATCAATAATACCGCTGATATGTTGGTTGGCGAGGGCGGTGAGGTCACCGGGTACGAACTGCACATGGGGATGACCAACGTGGTAGAAAAGCCACTGTTCATGATCACGAATAGATTTGACAAGGGGCCCCAGAATGAGGGGTCCGTTAGAGAGGATGAAATGCTCTTTGGCACATATCTGCACGGGGTCTTCGACAGGAAGCCGTTCAGGAAATATTTTTTGTCGTTCATCAGCCACGGCGGCATGAAGCCGGACATCACCGAGACCAGGGATTATGACGACATCACCGAAGAGAACATAGACAAACTAGCTGACGTGTTCGAGGAGAACCTAGACATGCCTGTTCTGCTCCGCATTCTGGGGGTGGCAGAGTGAGTGGCATACTGGTCCTCGGGACCTCCTCCGGAGTCGGAAAAACCACTTTCTGCGCCATGCTTTGTAGGGAACTGTCCAAGAGGAACATGGACCCCGTCCCATTCAAAGGGCTGAATCTCTCCCTGAACTCCTACGCTACCCAGGACGGTGGCGAAATCGGCATAGGCCAGGCGTTCCAGGCCTGGTCCGCCGGACTGGAACCGGAGACCGACATGAACCCGGTGCTTCTGAAGCCCGCCGGCAATGGGGTTATCCAGCTGATCCTTAACGGCAGGCCCAGTATGGATATCCCCTCCTCAACCTCCATGGATAGGGACACCGCTATGAAAGCAACGGGGGACGCATACCGCAGACTGGAGTCCGCCCACAGGTTCGTGGTCTGCGAGGGATCCGGGTCTCCGGTGGAGCTTAATATCATGGATCGCGACATCGCCAATGTGGGGCTGATGCGCGAGCTTGGCATCCCAGCGATTCTGGTGGGGGACATCGAGAGAGGAGGTGTGTTCGCCGCTCTCTACGGAACATGGAAGCTCATCCCCGACGACGTGAGGCCCCTGGTCAGGGGGTTCGTAATCAATAGGTTTCGTGGCGACCCGTCCATACTGGAGAACGGGATCTCTGAGGTGAAGAGGCTCACCAAGATGAGGTGTCTCGGTGTCCTTCCGCATATGGACCTGAGGTTCCCCGAGGAGGACTCTCTCTCGGACTTATCTGGGAGGTTAAAGGGAAGCGACGTCCGCTCCGCGTTCATAAGCAACGTCGACGCCCTGACAGACGCGGCGAAGGAGTCCGGGCTAGATTTTGACTCGATAATCGAGATGGGCGGCGACCTGTCATCCGCCCGAGGCTACCTACACCGCGCGAACCTCCACGTCCTCTAGCAAGACGGTGTCCATGGGCACCGGACGGCCATCAATCAGGAAGATATACGCGTCTGGCAATCTTCCAGCCGCGGACACGGCAGCCTGGATCGTTCTGCCCGGAAGAACCTCCACAGATGCATCAGAGAATGATATGAGCGCCATGAGACATCTATCCCCGGACGCGTATTTCCTTGTTACCGTCCCGCGAGATGGAACTTTCAACTGTGCTGAAAGGGTCCTCTCCAATTAGGCACACCGCCATCCCCCCCCCCCATCTAAACTCACTGGCATTCGTGTCTGGATTAACCTTTGAACAGAATTGCTAAATAAGTTTGGACGCCTATTGGATTCGTCCAATTCAGTTATTCATCATACAATCCTAGTATGTGAATCCGTTAGCCCACCGCCTCTCATCTGAAATACCTTAAGCCAAACCTTTCAGGGAACAAGAGAAATGAACAGCAACTACAGGAAATACATAGAGAAGAAGGCGAAGATGTGCATATCCACGGACAGCTTCGCCCCCGAACTCTATGAGAAATACGACGTAAAGAAGGGGCTTCGTGACTCCAAGGGGAACGGGGTGGTCGTTGGTCTCACCACTGTCTCCCAGGTGGACGGCACTGAGAGGATCAACGGGAGGAAGGTCCCCGCCAAGGGGAAGCTCAGGTACCGTGGCTACGACATCCGCGACCTCACCGACGGTTTCATCAACAAAAGGATGGGGTTCGAAGAGTGCACGTACCTCCTACTGTTCGGATCGCTCCCCACCGAGAAGGAGCTGGAGGAGTTCAACTACTATCTCGCGGAGCAAAGGAGACTGCCGCCCACTTTCGTCAGAGACGTCGTCATGATGGCCGCCAGCAAGGATATCATGAACTCCATCACCAGGTGCATCCTTTTCCTGGCGTCTTACGACAAGAAGGCGCTGAACAACAGCCTAGACAATGTCATCAGTCAGTGCATCTTTCTCATCAGCGTGTTTCCCATGCTCACCGTATACAGTTACCACGCCTACAACCACTACATCAATGACGAGAGTATGTACATCCATAGGCCGGATCCCAGGCTCTCCACCGCAGAGAACTTGCTCCGCATGTTGAGGCCCGACAAATCCTACACCTACCTGGAGGCTACCGTCCTTGACCTCGCTCTGGTCTTACACATGGAGCACGGCGGGGGGAACAACTCTACCTTCACAACCAGGGTCACCACGTCGTCCGGTTCGGACACTTACGCCGTCATAGCAGCAGCCACGTCCTCCCTGAAGGGCCCCAAACACGGTGGCGCCAACTTGAAGGTCATGGAAATGATGGAGGACATCAAGAAACATGTGAAGCACCCGCACAACGTCAAGGAGCTCGGAAAGTATCTTGAGGAGATTCTAGACAAGAAAGTGTTCGACCATCAGGGCCTGATATACGGTATGGGGCACGCGGTCTACACCATATCTGACCCCAGGGCGGAGGTGTTCAAATCCTTCGTCCAAAAGTTGGCCTTCGAGAAGGGCCGCCAGGACGACTACGAGCTCTACGAGTCAGTGGAAAGGCTGGCCCCAGAGTTGATCCTAGCCAAAAGGCCCAACGCCACTAACGTGTCAGCCAACGTGGACTTCTACAGTGGTTTCGTCTACGACCTCCTGGATATCCCCAAAGAGCTGTACACGGCATTATTCGCCACCGCCAGAATCGTGGGGTGGAGCGCCCACCGTATTGAGGAACTGGTCATCTCTAACAAGATCCTACGTCCGGCATACATCAGCATGATGGAACCTAGGGAGTACGTGCCGCTCGAGGAGCGGGGAGACAACAGCAATAAACCTGAAGCTGATTAATCCTAGCATGTTCGGAAGAGTCTCCAAGGCGAAGGTCGTAGACAACGTCTGCAAAGCTGTCCGAGATCTGGATCTTAAATACAACAAAAAGAGGACGACAGTATTGTCCTAGACGCCATGAGTGACGACCGCCTATCGAGATGGTGATCGTTAGCAGCGACAACCACAAGACGTTAAATAACTACTGCTACCCGATGTTCGATATCCCCGCGGAGGCTAGGAACAAGCTCGTCCCGGAGCTGAATACTGTCAACAACACCATCAATAATGGCGGGCTCTACATGGCGAACGAGGAGCCAAAATCTATTTCAAGATCGTCTAGAGCTACTACGATAGGACCCCCCTCTATCGAGATGGTGAAGTACCCCCACTCACGATGACCTCCAAGATTGTGGACATTGATGATGGGAGGCTCATGGACCTTATCTTCACCGGTATGGTCAGGAATGATCCGATGTTCTCATAAGCGGCTAATCATCCGTTTCACAAGCCTGCGGGCCTGCACCATTATACCCTCAGGAAAGACGACCTCGTTCCCCATGGTTTCCAGCACCCCCACCATAGCTCCAGTGTGGTCATTTTTATCACATCGCATACAGCGTATTCTAGGAAGCGGAACTTCTTGCCAGGCACTTGCACTCTAGCCTGTGACATATGCCGATTTTGATGAGTGTGATGAACTCCTCCGTGGGCGAAGACCTGTAGTAGGTGACCATCCTCTCGGTAGATCTGATTACGTCGGCCATGTTCAGGACCTCTATGCCCGGGTGGGCCTCCCTGAACTCACGGACTTGCTAGATGAAGATGGACTGGTGGATGAGGCAGAACTCATCCCAGAGGATGACCTCCTTCCCGGGACAACAAGACGCCGCGTAGTGTCCCAGGTCCCTATCCGGGACGAAGACTGCACCCTCTGATTCAAAAGAGGACACGATGTCCACGGCATTGGACGAGGTGCAGCACACGTTCATCTCAGCCTTGTATGCAGCGGTGGAGTTCGTGCATCCGACTACCTCCTTCCCTGGGTTGGCCTCCCTCGCGGCAACGATCTGCTCCGGGCTGTACATCTACATCATGGAGCACACCGTCACCAGGTCCGGAATCAGGGCCATCCTGTCTGGGTTGAAGATCTTGGCCGTCTTGGTCTGAATGTGACACCACATAACACTATAACGTCGGCATCCATTTCTGTCACCTTGATTTAGAGCCCCAGCGAGTCGTCGACGTAATCAGCGGTATCCTGCACCTTAGGCAGGTAATAGTTGTGGGCGAAAATGACCGCGTTTTTCTCTGTCTTGAGCCTAACGTTCCTCTCTCTCCGACAAATTCCATGCCATATACATTTTTGTCTTAATCACTAACTTTGTGAACAGCAACAATATGAGAAAGTTGACAGTAGAAATAGACGACTATTCAACACGAATAATAGTCATCGACAGTGATTGTAAACAACCGAATGGGAGACTGGCGGTTAATCAGCCAGTTGTTCTCTCACATAACCTACCGTACAGCTTCATAGTGGACTGTTCAAACACTTTGTCTCTTTTTCTTCGTCCGTCGATCAGGAAGTACATCCCCTGTTTCATCAACCAGACTCTGCTCATGGTTATGTTCATTAAGCAGACCATATGGCCTTTCATCAGGACGGCATTTTGACTATGTTCCAACACCAACGTATCCAATCTGTGGGTATGCTGTTCTTTAGACTCTTGAATTCGATAGGCATATGTCGCGCAGACTGCAAAATTTGGTATACACACTCTTCCATTGCTTAACACATACTGCCTAACCTTATGGACTATCCATTTATCGATCTTCTTGAACAGGTTGTCACTGGTGGCGATGCCGAAGTAATTCACCTATTTGCACAGATAAAGACGTAATTCCATAAACATCTACTCAAGACTTCATCCTGTCCTCTTGATCAGTTGGGCGATAAGCTTCTTGAAATGCACCACAGCCTTTGAGTGTACGGAGATATACACTCACCTTTTCGAAAGTAGAACTTGAAACCGATGAGCTTCGTGCCAATGATGGAGCTGAAGCGACTCTTCTCGTGGTTGACCTTAACGCTTCCTTTCGTGGAATCTGATGTTGGATTCTATCGCCCTCTCTGTGACTCTGGAGGTCTGAACGAAGATGGTGGTCCGCATAACGGACGAACCTGTAGCCCCTTTTCTCCATGAGCTTATTGAACCTGTCCAGATAGA
>CAZIJM010000010.1:0-15851 GCA_964539695.1 uncultured Methanomassiliicoccales archaeon
GCACCTTCTGTGCGGGCTTACCGCCCGCACCAAAGGCCCTAGCCCTTCCCTGCTTCGATGGATTCGAATGCGCTCTCAAATCTATCGGGACATCCTTGATCTCGTGCTTACCCTTCGTCACGAAGATGCCGATCATCTTAACGAGCTCAGTAGCACTATCATAGCCCACGTTCTCGGACAACACCGCCAGCATGTGTCTGTGCTGCTTCTCGTCCAACTCGGGTATCATCACACCGAGAAACTTCTATACATCATTGGAATTGGTCACGCACTGCATGGATTGATCATGCAGGATATAAAAACAATCTTATTCATAACAGACTTTTGTTGTGATTTCTTTATCATCGATCGGATCGCTCCACGAGGCGTCCGACCGGTTGATTTTTCCCATATTTATACTATTTAAAAATTAGCATAATCAATTAGCCCAAAATTACGGTTTCTACGGCATTAAGAAAACGCCTTTCCGAGACTCTGTGGGAAGGCTTATATCTGCCATAGGTATAGGGAAGATAGCGCACTAATGTAGAGCCTATGGATGGGATTAGGGGCTTGGTAAGACTGCGTAGTCTCGGGGGAGAAAATTGATTGGAGTAGTCGGTTGCTTTAGCGGTAGCTATGCGTCACGCAACGCAAACTTGCGTACGCTGGATATCATCTGTGGAAACGACGAGATGAGTGTGTACTGCGAATGCGGCCGCATTGTCATCCAGGACCGCTTCGGAATGAAGCTCAAACTTAGCCTCGGTAAAGAGCTCGAGTGTATGAGTTGCAGAAATGCAAGGATTTCTCGTGAGATCGACGCAATGAATGATCATTATAACGAAATCAACGAAGCCGACTGTGAGAGCTTCTGAAACGCATTTTCAATATTCGTTTTAAAAAAGTTAAATTGTAACACGAATAATTTTATTCATGTTACTAAAATTCCCAATAGACAAAATGATCAGAACCGGCGGTCAGTCCGTAATCTCCTCGGCCTTGATTTCGGCTCTGTCCGCCTTCTCGGTATCGGACTTCTTGGCTTTCGACTTTTTCCTTCCGGGGCAATCCGGATCGATGCACTCTTCGGTGTTCCCGAGGCTGATCATCGGTGCCTTGCAGATAGTACACTGCCTGCCTGCGTAGGAGACGCTCCCTCTGGGTCTCAAGGGGTACGTCTGGGTGCAGCTGGGCCATTCGGAGCATCCGGCGAACCTCTTCCCGGCCTTGGAGTACATGATCCTGAGCCTGCCTTTCTCACACGTAGGGCAGGGACCAAGGTTATTCCTCTCGGTGTTACTGGAGCATTTGGGGTCGATGCACTGCAGTGAGGGTGGATTGCCCTTTCTGATAATTTTGAGCTGTGGGAGGCCGCAGACGGAGCAGGTGGATTCCACCGTCTGGATGAGTGCCCCCCTCGGCACAGGGTAAGCGCGCTTACAGTCAGGGTATCCATCACATCCGATGAAGTTCCCGTTCTTGGACCTCTTGATTGTCATGTTGTTCCCGCAGGACGGGCAGATGCCGATGTACTGTTGAGAGCGCAGGGCGGCCTTGATCTCGGTGCCTATCTCCTCCGAGTCCTCGGAGATCTTGACGGCGACCTCGTGCAGCATATCTTGTGATTCAGTGACCACAGAGTCGAGCGTGCGTTTCCCTTCCATGATTTTTAACATGTCCGACTCCAGCTTAGCCGTCATATCGGGTTCGGTGATGCCGCCGCCGTGGTTCTCCAGTGCCTTCGTGAGCGCAATGCCGCTGGGGGTGGGAATCAAGTAGTTGCCTTGGACATAGTTCCTGGAATATAGCTTCCCGATGATGTCATGCCTCGTGGACTTAGTCCCGAGCTGTAGCCTGTCCATTTCCTGGATCAACGAGCCCTGGTTGTACCTGTAAGGCGGCTTCGTCTCGGATTCCACCAGCGACATGGACCTAATGTCTACTTTTTCTCCCACCTTGAGTGTCGGGAGTTTATTGTCGGATATCTTAAGGTACTTGCCGTAATACTTTTTCCAGCCCTTCTTCTTCAGAACGTGCCCCTCGGCCTCAAATTTCTTCCCGCCAACATCGATGACGCACTTGGTGACCTCTGATTCGGCGTTGGGCGCCATGGTGGCCAGGAATCTCCTGACAATGAGCTCGTAGAGCTTCCACTTGTCACCATTCATCTTGTCCGCGGACGCTCCCGCGGTGGGGTAGATGGGTGGGTGGTCGGTGGTTTTCCTCTTCCCCTTAGAGGGGATGATCCTCTCCTGTGCCAGGATTTCCTCCGCCTCCGATTTGAATTCCCCGTCCTTGAGCTTCTCGAGCACCGACCTGAGGTTAAGGGTTTTAGGGTACTCGGTGTTCTCGGTGCGGGGATATGATGTATATCCACCGGTGTAAAGATCCTCCGCCAGTTTCATGGCGGTGGTTGGCGGGATGCCGATTTTGTTGGCCTCAACCTGCATCTGCGTAGTGTCGAAAGGCGCCGGCCTGTACTCCTCTCTGGGAGTAACCTCAAAAAACTCCACGGTCCCCTGGGTCTGTTCGTTCACCACAGACAACACGGCCTCCGCCTCCTCCTTGTCCCAGAAAGGGTTGGACTTGTGGAAGCCTTTGAACGCCAGGATCCCGAACTTGCCGACGACGTCCCAGTACGGCTTGGGCACGAAGCTCTCGATTTCCTCGTGCCTGTCGACAAGAAGCTTGAGCGTAGGGCTCTGGACTCTCCCTACGGACATGAAGTTCTTGCCTACCTGCCCGGATGACAGCGATATGAGCCTGGTTAGGACTACCCCCCAGGCAAGGTCTATGATCTGCCTGGCCTCGGCGGCGTTCGCTAGCTTCTTGTCGGGTTCGGTGAGATTCCTGAAAGCGTTTTCCACCTCCCCTTTGGTAAGGGCGCTGAACTTCGCTCTGCGGACAATGTCCATGTTGGCGCCCACCTCACGGACGGTCTCCATGCCAATGAGTTCCCCCTCCCTGTCGTAATCGGTGGCTATGATGACCTCGTCGGCCTTGGCTGCAAGGTTCTTGATCATGCCTAGGATGGACTTCACCTTGACGACTTTGATCTGGGGAGCGTACACCAGGTCTACCGGAGATGTGCCGCTCCAGTCGTTATACTCCTTGGGGTAGTCCAACTCGATGATGTGCCCCCTGAGGCTGATAACGTCGTAATCGTTGCCCCCGGACGCGAACGATATCACCGTAACTCCGCCTGTTGTAGAGGAATGGAACTTTCCGTCCGAAAGAATGGTTGAGATCCTCCTGGCGGCGTTCGCTTTCTCGGTGATGATCAGCTTTCTCATCGCTCGTGGGACCGATTCGATTTTATTTAATGGTTGGTTAGTTTGCTCAAATTTGGTACGATCAAAGCTGAGTCTGGCTATATATTGTAAATTATTTCGGAATATTAATCCAATACATCTATCCATTGTTTTAACCGTACAGTTCATAAACATATACAACATCGAATTCTTGCGTAAAGTAGGTGTTGTATGAGAACAGGCGGGGTCAGTTTGAAATACAGTACTTTGATGCACGCTTTGCGGGAAACCGCGGTGAGTATGATGTACAGCATGAGCCCCCATTCCGGACCCCTCCTTAGTGATGAGGAATCGATCAGGAAGTACAACGACGAGAAGCAGTGGGGACTGCATATCGCCATAGACCTAGGAGAGTGCGACCATCAGAAGATCTCCGACGGCGAATATATCAAGCAGTTCGCCATTGACCTGGCGGACAACATACATATGAAGAGATATGGCGAGCCTATCGCCGTGAGGTTTGGGGCGGAGCCCAAAGTCGAGGGCTACTCCTTGATCCAACTCATCGAGACCTCCTGCATCTCGGGTCACTTCGCTGAGGACAGCGACCGCGCCTTCATCGACGTTTTCTCCTGTAAGGAGTTCCCCCCGGAGGCCATCGCCCAGTACTGCAGGGAGTACTTTGGTGCCGAGAAGATGGAATACGCCACCATGTTTAGGAACATTTGAGTCCTGTATCCAAACCAAGATGGGGCCCTAGAGCCCCGTATCACCGTACCAGTGCCCCAGTCTGTTAGAAACAGGAAACGCCCTGGGACGGCATCCCGTTCTCATCACGGATATCATCATCCTCTTTGTGATAGAATTTCCCGTGGATTCCACCAGATTCAACAAATTTTCGATATGAAGGGACCACTTATTTCCTTTCTGTACTAGTATTTTGGTGAGATCGAGCAAAATTTTATCCTAAAAGAAGAAAAAAGTTGGTTAAGGTTAAATCTTATGCTCTCAATCGCATCCGTAGAATACGGCAGCGAAGAGATGATCATCACGATCTATCCTGAAACGACGAAGAGGGGAAAGCCCGAAAGGTTCAAACCCAAAACCCCTATGTGTCCATGTTCTCTTACCACAAAATCGTCATGAAGGGAATACCCATCCTTTACCCTGGCGACAGCGAGAGAGAGGTTCTGGACAAGGTCAAGGAAATGGATGGGGAGGTGTTCTTGCTCCGTGAATGCATAAGGGTTAAGGAGCTCATTGAGAGCAGATCCTTCTGAGGCTGATGATCGTCGCCGGCCCGTCCAGCGCCGACAAGATGTCGGTTAACAGACAGATGCTAAGACACCTCATAGACACAGGGAAGAGAGTCGCCTATCCGAAGATCGACGTGGTCACATCGTTTGAGAACGTGGAACTGAGGGCGGAGTTCGGGGATATCGACTCGCAAGGTCTACTCCAGCGACATATGCCCGAACCACATGGGTATAATGATGATCAAGGATGCCCTGGAATGAGCGAGGGTCAGGAGTCCACTGTGTTCATTTTCGAGAGTACCAGGCTTTGTCTGAGGTGTACCCCCTACTTCACTCACTCTCTGGGGGTTTGCATTTTGTTCACCATTTCCGGGACCCACGCGCTGCTAAAGATAGCGCTATCCAACATGTGCGTCGTCACTAAGACCGATCTGATCTCCCAGGCAGAAAAGGAGGTTTTCAGGGAGAACATCCGCGGGATGTCCTCGCAGATGGACATCATGGAGACCAACATCATCCAGGGTACGGGCATGAAGCATTTGTTCAAAGTGATGGACTCAGCCCCGGTCCTTTTGAATGGCACTAACATCGAGCTCAGGGGAATAATGCTCCTGAGCGTGTACACCATGTGTATCGGCAAGATGGATGTCAAGTGGCAGAACTACTTCGGGGTCATCAGAAGGTTCAAGAATGTAGATAATATCTACCATGGCGAGTGACTAGATCCTTCTGGGAAGGAACTGCGATGTCTGCGGCACTCCATCTGCGAAGAATTCTCCGTGACAATGGCGTTAGACATCGTGAGGCCGTCTCGTGCTCATTATACCGCAGGCCATCCCTGGTGGCGTTCACAGATTCGGTGCCGTTCAGCTACAACGGTGTGGAAGTGGTCAGTCAGGGGTACGACTTCGTCATAAGCTCCTTCCCCCGGGAGCCGTTGGCGAAGAAAATGGTCCTTCTCCTGTTCAGGCCCGATATGGTGGAAAAGATGGACACCTGGTTGGAGGATATTGTGACCAGCTACCTCTCTGGCGCGGATGCCTGGTGTAATACGTGATCTGTGTGCTGAACGTAGACTGGGTTACTGGCATGATTATGGGGTATATGGTCGGCCCCGCCCAGTCTCGCGGCGCGGATATCAAGGACGTCAGGGAGCATTACATGCTCGGACTCGAGGATGAGATCGTCTTGATCTCTGCCGAACTGAGGTTTGGGGTCAGGTACAGCTTCCTGCCGAAGTTCTGCATGATGAATCGCGCCCAGATGGGCTGGTGAACATGGTTTTAAAGAAACCATAAGGGATACAGGTCCACGTGGAAGACGTGGTGATTCTGTGAGCAAGAGCATAGATTCGATCCAGAAGAGTATAGGCGCCGGAGTTGCCAAGGTCTACACGGCCTCCGAGTTTAAGAGGCTGGTCAGGGAGGGCAGGCGCCTGTCTGTGGATGAGGTGGACGTGGTCACCTGCGGGACCATGGGGGTGATGTCCGGCACAATGGCAGTGTTCAGTATCCCTGTAACTGGCCCTGGGGTGTTCAAGCGGGCAGACACGATCGCGTTGAACGGCGTCCCAGGAACGGTAGGTCCGTGTTCCAACGAGTCTTTGGGGCTGGTAGATTGCGTGGTCTACGGGACCGCCAGGAGAGACAGTTCATACGGTGGCGGCCACCTGTTTAGAGACCTAGCCGCAGGGGAGGAGGTCGACGTGGAGGTGATGTCTGAGGGGGTGACCCATAGGAACAGGTTGACTCTCTCTGACATTCCATTCGCGAGGATGATTCTAACCCGCGGTGTGTTCAGGAACTACACATGCTTTATCAACGGCTCCAACGCCCCGTTCACGACCATATTCTCGGGTCCGGAGCC
The DNA here is from genome assembly GCA_964539695.1 of uncultured Methanomassiliicoccales archaeon. GTDB lineage: Archaea > Thermoplasmatota > Thermoplasmata > Methanomassiliicoccales > Methanomethylophilaceae > Methanoprimaticola. The sequence goes on from CAZIJM010000010.1 coordinate 6,356, forward strand.
CATGGGGGGAGATAAATCTGAGGCATCGGTTAGTGGATGCGGGGAGATCAACCCAGTCCAGAACGATCCCGGCCTCAATTATCTTCTGCCAGGCGCCGCGGTGCTCTTCAATGGGGCACCCGGAATGATCATTGGCACCGGTACTAGAAGCACCCCAGAGAAGCCAAACCTATCGGTGGCGGCCGATATGTACGAGATGGACCCCGCCTTCATGGGTGGATTCCGCACTTCTGAGGGGCCCGAATGTTTGACGTCGGTTGCCACCGCAATTCCAGTCACGGATGAGAGGTCCTTGGATGGGGTGTCAGTCTTGGACAAGAACGTGGAGCTCCCCCTGGCGGATATCAGAGACAGAAGGCCGGTCCACTTCGACGTGTATGCATCAGTGTGGAAGGGCACGGACCTAGACGTGTTCGCAGACCTCTCCAAGTGCCTTTGCTGCGGGGAATGCGAGGCAGACCGCCTGTGCCCCACCGACGCAAAACCGTCTGAAGGCATCGATAGGGAGCGGTGCGTGTCCTGTGGGTTGTGCACTGGTACATGCTTGGGGGAGGTATTTTCCGCTCGCCTAGGTTCCGTCAACTACGGCGGGAAAACGGTTCCGATTGCTGTAAGACAGTCTTCTAGATCGAAGGCCGAGAGACTGTGCGAGGTTGTCAAGTCCCGGGTGAAGTCCGGAGAATGGTATCTGAGGTATTCCAATGGGAGATTACGAGCTGGTCTGCCTTGAGGGTGGAGAGGTTGTTGATGAGAGGTATACGCTGAGCTGCGGCAGCGGCCACAAGGGCCTACTGAGGACCCGCTATAAAGCTAAGCAACTGAACGTGAGGGACTGCAGGGGGATGTTCAAGTTCTACGACTGGCTTCCGGTGCGGTCCACGATTGATACGGAGTCCGAGCCGATAGCGTTTCAAAGTAAACGTCTATCCCGGGAGTTGGGCCTAGATGACTTATGGGTAGGGTTCACCGGATACTACCCGGAGAGAAGCGGGAAGATCACATCCTGCACCTTTAAGGAGATGGAAGCGCTGCCCACTTTCGCCCGCCTGAGGGACAACGGCGGTGGCACAATGGTTGTGGCTTCTGCCGGGAATACCGCTAGAGCGTTCGCGCAGATTGCCAACGCCATTGGGAACCCCTGTGTGATCGTGGTTCCAGAGAAGTCCAGGGACAAGCTCAGTGTCACCGAGAATAGGGGTTATGCAAGGCTGTTCACTGTGAATGGAGACTACACCGACGCGATCCAGATGGCAGACCGTATTACCTCCATTATGGGCTATGTCCCCGAGGGAGGTGCGAAGAACGTTGCCAGGAGGGACGGCATGGGCACCGTCATGCTGGCCGGGGCCATGGCCATGGGCAGGATCCCGGATCATGACTTTCGGGGCGTCGGGAGCGGGACCGGGGGTATATCCGCATGGGAGGCCTCCATACGCTTGATTGGGGACGGCCGCTATGGTGACAGGCTCCCCGTGCTCAACCTCGCCCAGAACAGCCCGTTTACCCCCATGGCGAAGGCATGGAACGCCGGTCGCAGGGAAATCACTGAGGAGGACCTGGATACCGGCCACGATGATGTGGACCGGGTGTTCGCGAATGTCCTGACCAATCGCAGGCCCCCGTATTCTACCGTGGGCGGAGTTTACGACGCTATGACTGCGTGCGGCGGGAGGTTCTACGAGGTCTCCAACGCGGAGGCCAGGTCCGCGGAGAAGCTGTGGATGTCCGTGGAGGACGTCCGCCCCGATCCCGCAGCGTCTGTAGCCCTGGCGAGCCTGATGCAGGCCATCGAGAAGGAGCTAGTCCGTAAGGAGGAGCGGATCTTTCTGAACATGACCGGCGGCGGTTTGGAGCGCGCCAGAGAGGAACTTAACATGGAAACGGTAAAGCCAACGGCGACCCTCAGTATGGACATGGACAATTCGGAGATCAGAGGTGAGGTGGATGCACGAGCAGGAAGTCTCCGACCAGTTGAAGTCCGCAGGTGTTGATATGGTAGTCAGCCTCCCATGCGATAAGAACAAAGGGTTCACTGACCTAATACACCGCGAGTTCAGGGTTGTCGAGGTCACCCGTGAGGAGGATGGGGTTGGCATTTGCGCTGGGGCGTACCTGGCCGGGGGCCGCCCAGTCATGTCGATCCAGAGCTCTGGCATCGGGAACATGTTGAACGCCATGATGTCCCTCACTGCTTGCTACGGGCTTCCGCTGGTGATACTGGCCAGCTGGAGGGGGATGGACGACGAGAGGATCGAGGCCCAAAAGCCCTTCAACACCAGGATCCCGGAGCTATTGAGAGTCTATGGCATAGACTGGACCGACATCGTCGATCCCGGGGACATATCCGCCATTGGTAGGGCAGTCAAGAACGCCTATGCCAACGGCAGGATTTTCGTAGTGCTGATCCGCCCCAGGATATGGGGCAAGTCTGAGAGGACCGACCTATACTACCCGCCGAGGGGACGCAGAGTCAGCTTTCGTCTGGAGAAGGAGATTCGCCAGCCGACAATGACCCGCCTGGAGGCCATCTCGGCGGTTATGGGTTCTGTTGGTCGGGACGACATTTTGGTGTCCAACATCGGCGTCCCATCCAAAGAAGTGTTCGCATCCGGCGATCGTCCGTTGAATTTCTACATGCTTGGTAGCTATACTCAGGCGACGCCCATAGGCCTCGGTATGGCACTGTGTACGAGCAGGCGCGTCGTAGTGGTGGATGGGGATGGGAGTCTCCTGGGGTCATCTGTATTTCCGGACCTGGCCTGCGAGACACCTTCTAATCTGATCGTAGTCTGTGTTGACAATGGGACGTTCGGGTCCACGGGTAACCAAATCAACCCTGCCTATAACAGGGTGGACATCGGGGCGGTGGCAATGGCTTTCGGCCTTGACGTAGAGACTGTGTACGACTGTGAGGGCGTCGCAGAGGCCATGTCCTGCACCGGCCGCATGAGGTTCATCCAGGTGATGATCATCCCTTGGAATTCTGACGCCACCAACATAGTGCTCACAGCGGAGGAGATCAGGAACAGGTTCATGGACGCCGTTAGGTCCTGACGTCGCCTGCCCCGGGATCGTCTGGCACTGGGTTTCAGGTTTTTGTGGGGAATCGTCCAAAGGGAAAGAACCCCCAAAAATTATTCTTTTTAGGAAAAATACTGCAAATGGTATTAAATCTGACCCACTGGAATCACGAACTTGGTGAAAACTATGAACATCAAAGCAATGGCGGCTGTAGTGGTTATTATAATCGTCGTCATCGCTGCCGTGGGTGTTTACCTCTACCAGGAAGAGGACGATGGACCCTCCAACGGAGAGGACATGTACAGCATCATCGGCAGGGTCAATACAGAGGGTTCTGGAATCTTTCTGAACGCTGGTGAAAATGCATCCGAGTATCTTCAAATCGTCACCGAGGAGCTTGTTGGCGAGGAATATGTCTTCCAGACGGACAATCGGTGGATCATCTTCTATCCCGAGAACTGGGGCGGTAAAGTCTTCACAGACCCCGGAACCGGTTCCATCCAGCATGTCCAGCTCCAGCAGCTTGTCGAGGAGGTCATGGGACTCAATTTCCAGCTATACAGGGCCGGATCAACCCTCAGCTCCGACACGGTCTACTACGTCCCCAATGTCGAGACCTATGCGGCATATGTTCTGCAGGTCGAGAATAACCACACCGTTGGCGGATTCATCTGGGAAGCTCAGTATTCTATTGCGCTTCAGGACGGGTGCATACCCTTGGCGTTAACCAACGATCTGTTCCCCGACCATACATGCTGCATCATCGGAGCCAGCAACCAGTATTTGTCCAGTCATTCCGACGAGACCGTTAGGTTCCTCGCAGCCTACATCGAGACTGTCGAGAGGTTGCAGGCAGCCAAAGCGAATCCCACATCCGAGGACTACCAAACATTGCTCAGGGTCGCCATTGACAGGGTTTCTATGCCCGAGGACATGTCCGTTGAATACCAGGAGGCTGTCATCAGGAACGCCCTGGATGTCGTCACATACATCTACTGTGATGACGCCACCGCAGCCGATTCCCTCGCCCAGCTGAAGGCGGACATTGTCGAACTCGCGGTTAAGTTCCAAGAGCTCGGCAATATAACAACGACTTTCGAGCAGCTTGGATTCGACAGCGCTGAGGACATGGCCGAGTCTTTTGTCAAGAGCGAGTATATGGCCAACGCTATCGCTGGCGATTACTCCGATGACTACATCATAGCCTCCATCTCCGTGGCGGTCATCACTGGTGACATTCACCAGTTGGCCCTCCATTTCGGAATGGAGCTCGGCATTTTCGCCGATTACGGTCTGGACATCAATATTATCTATCAGAGCAACGGACCCAACGTGTACGCCTCCCTGGCCAATGGAACTGTCCAGTTCGGATTCATCGGAGTGCCTCCGATGACCAGTAACTCTATGAACAACGGTGCCATCGCTGCATGAGATAAGGGGGGGGCCTGTCCTGTTCAAATACGACGAAAACAACAAGTATCATAGGTGGACGAGGTCCACGGTCATCATCATAGTCTCACTCTGCTTCTTTGTGGCTATCTGGTGGGTAATATCCGTTACGTTGAATTTCCGCACCATACCGACACCCCAGGCCACGTTTAATGCTCTTGTCAGCTTTATACAGAACGGTGACAGGGCCACTGGGCTCACGATTTGGGACTATCTAGGCTCTAGCTTCTTGACCTTCGTTAAGGGATTTATTATCGCGATAGTGGTCGCAATTCCTGTAGGTCTCCTATTGGGCTACATCAAACCCATTAGAGAGCTGGTGTCGCCGATGATCGAGGTCCTCAGGCCGATCGCACCGATTGCCTGGGCGCCGATCTTCATCTACACACCGGCCCTTGGATACGATTGGGGCCCCGCCCTAGTCGTGTTCATGGGAATCCTTTTCCCTGTGTTAACCAACACCACGTTCGGCGTCCAGAGGATAGACAACGCATGGGTCGATGCATCTAAGACACTCGGTGCTAGCAGCTTTCAGATATTTACGAAAGTCGTGTTCCCCGCCACCGTTCCCTACATCCTGAATGGCATCAAAGTTGGACTGGGAATGGGTTGGATGTGCATCGTTGCGGCCGAGCTTTATGCCCCGCCGCTGGGAGGGATCGGGTACTTCATCTCCAATTCCGCCTCTAATGGACAGTGGGCGATGGTGTACGCGGGCCTGATTATCGTGGCTATATTCGGTCTCCTGACTACGGGCGTCGCTGAGCAGATATCCAAGAGGATTTTCAGGAGGATGGGGATGGAATGAGCGAGAACGAACAGATCCAGTCTAACAAGGTTGAAATGATCAAAGCGGTTGAGGAGCCCGAGGAGAATGTTCCCGAGGTGGATGCGGTGGAGGCAATCGTCGAGGCATCCAAAGAGGTCGTCGAGATACCTATCGTGGCGCTCGTCAATGCAGGCTCCAATGTCCCGATGCTCGGAAACGCACCGTCCTCGGACATCCAATGCCAGGATTCTCAGATCATGACCGTCGACGTCATCCACGAGAACATTGTCCCCCCTGACACGGGCTCAGACGTCCCGTTGCCAGAGGGTATATTGTTCTCTGACTTCCACTGCGAGGATCCACAAATCAGGATTGTCGATCTGTGCAAGGAGTACCGCAATGACAGATTTAACACCGTTACCATCCAGAATTTTACCCTGGACATCAGACGTGGCGAGACCATCTCCGTCATAGGGCCATCCGGATGCGGGAAGACCACAATCCTGAGGATGATCGCAGGTCTAATAGAGCCGACCTCCGGGGCCATTTACATAGACGGAAACTTATGCGACAAGCCTGGACCCGACAGAGGCATGGTCTTCCAAGATTTCGCTCTGTTCCCGTGGAGGACAGTCAAGAAGAACGTGGAGTTCGGTATAGAAGTCACGGGCGTCTCTAAAAAGGAACGTAGCGACAGGGCGGACAAATATCTAGACGTTGTCGGACTTGGCGACTTTAAAAACGCCAAGATCCATGAGCTGTCGGGAGGCATGAAGCAGCGTGTCGGGATCGCCCGTGCGCTGGTCAATAAGCCCGCCGTCCTGTTGATGGACGAGCCCTTCGGGGCTCTTGACGCGCAGACTAGGAACATCATGCAGGTCGAGCTTTTGAAAATGCTAGACAAAAACGATCAGACAGTCGTCTTCGTCACGCACTCTGTGGACGAGGCTGTCTTCCTTTCTGACAGGATCGTCATTTTGACAAAGCGCCCCGCCAGGATCAAAGAGATCTTGGAGATTTCCTGGCCCCACCCCAGAGACCGTGCGGACCCAGATTTCACCAAGCTCAGGAAGAGAATCCTCGAAGAGCTCGAGAAAGAAAATGTCATGGACTGACGTGTAAATAATCCTGGGGCCAGTTTTCGGATTTCTCCGAACAATTGGTTTTATCATCTTTTCGCATTCATGCTCGCATGGGCCTCTATCTTGTCATCGATAGTAGCTCGTGCATCGGATGCGGCATATGCGTCAGGTGTGCATCAGGGACAACATAGGAATCCGGAACATAGGGCAGTCGTACTCTGTTTAGGGTTATGCTTAAACTGCGAGCACTGCGTTGTGATCAGTCCCAAAGGAGCAATCGCCCTCTCGAGTCCGTCGGATGTCTTCATTTCCGACATGGAGCTTCCCGATGCCTGCATCAGCGGCTCCGACTTGTACGACTTTCTGCTCCTCCGCAGGAGCAGCAGATGGTTCGGGGATGAACCGGTCAGCCAGGGGATATTGTACATGGCCATTAGGCAGTCGCCGACGGCCCGGAACATCATGGATGTGGAATTCACGATGGTGCGAGACCCCTGGAGGAATTCCTCCTGCTATTGGCAAACATACTGAGCCCTGGCATTGCAGTATCCCCGCATAGTTCAGTTCGTCTGGTATAATGGTATCTGACGACAGGTCCGACCCCAACTCATTCTTGTGGAAGGGCCACGAGATAATTCTGTCATTCTCCGCCGAACCGGTGAACAGGATTATCTCGATGTCCTGCATCGAGCTTATGGCCTAGGCTAGGGCTCGGCAGGTTTTACTCCCTGTGGATGTCCAAGGCGGATGCCCAAGACTACGACAGGTTCATGTTGTTCTTCTTAGGTATCGATCTGTTGAAGCGTCTCGAAGTAGTATTCGTTATTGAAAATCCAATGATCAGGTATAGGAGATAAGCACTCAGACCGGAGGCCCGGGCCTTCTATCTGTAATAATATGTAGCAAGTAAGAAGGGGAAATACGGGATCGGAGCCCCGTTTGTGTTTCAGAAAGTCAGCTTTAACTTGTCGTACTTGTAGACTTTGTCTGGGCAAGAGAACTGGCAACGGTAACATGCCGTGCCCAGGCAGTTCTTGGTCTGGACGACAATCTCCTTATCGTCGGTGACCGTGAGAGCGTGCTCGGGGCACTCCATCTCGCACTTCTTGCATCCGGTGCAGCCCTTCATGCGTCCGCGGAGCTCGGTCCCGATGTTGTGAAGAATGGTGAGGCCCCTCTCGCCTAGATCAGGGATGTCACGCTGGACCATGCGGTATACGGTTGGAGTCCCTCTGGGCTTGGGTAGTTCCTGAATGCCTACCATGGCGTTGTTCTTATTATACATCTCCATGGGCATGCCCTCGTCGCAGAGGGCCAGCTCCTGGGTGTAGATCTGCTCAAAGATCTCGTCCCCAGCGAACATGATGTGATTAGCTCTGATGCTATTGGCGATGCCCTGGAGGGTATCTAGGAGCTCGGGATTCCTTAGAATGTCTGTGGCCATGGCCAGGGAGGTGTTCCCGTATTGATAAATGGTACCGCAGGAGGGCGGGAGGAGTCCAACATCACGGGCCTTGACAGCGTCGACATAGGTCCCGGAGGCGCCAGCCATGTACATGATGTCCAGCTCGCTGAATTTAATGCCAGCGTGTTCCAACAGGGTGAAGTGTCCTGCGCGCATAGCGCCGATGGCTTTCAGGGCCTCGGAGATGTCATGGGAGTCAATGTAGACGCCGTTCTGGAAGTGCATCTTCCCATCGGAGGTCTGCAGTTTTCCCTTCCTCCAAAGGTGCTTATCGAGAGCGACAGCGACGGCAGCGATGACACCTGTCCCCGTGATCCCCCTGGCCTTGTCGTGCATGGGGCCGTTTTCTTCGATCATCTCCAGATCGAAGTCGATCTTGTCCCCGTCCCTGGGGATGATATCGTCGTCCAGGATCTTGGTGATCCACTTGAAATCATATTCAAGATCTGAGATCGCCCCGGGTCCCGCGAGCATACCACATTTAATGGACTGCCCTTCCATGGCTGGCCCCGCGGCGGCAGATCCAGTGTAAATGTTGTCGCCGATCTTTAGGGCCATCTCAGCATTGGTTCCGTAGTCGGTGACCAGACAGTTCTCCTTCTGTTCAAGGAAGCTGCTCTTATACATCATGGCTAGGGCGTCGGCCCCGATCTCGTGTCTGATCGCGGGGGGGACCAGGAGCTCACATCCGTCCCTGACATTCAGTCCCACATCCACGGCGGAGAACACCCCGGCGTTTCTTTTCTGTTCCACGATGCCCCTAGCCTTGTGGGCGTTCTCGCCGGCAAATGCTAAGTCGTCCACGGGGATTCCCTGGAACAACGATAGCTGGATGGGGTTCCCACAGATGCTCACTCTGTCCACCTGGTTGAGGTTGATGCTCATGGTGGCGATTAGTTTATTGACCGTGTCAATCAGGATCTTGTGAGCCATTTCGGTCCCAACGTTGATGCAGAACGTTAAGTGGTCCATGATGTTAGCACCGGGCAGGGGGTGGCACTCCGTCACCGATGTGGAAATGATTTTTCCTGTGTCCAATTCTATCGCATGCCCTCTGGTACCGCTAGTACCGATATCGAGGGATATTCCATATCTCATTTCTTTTTCCTCCTTAATCTGTCAAGAAGGAACTTTTCCTTCTTCTTAGATGAACCTTCTTTCGCCTTTTTGGCCTCGCACTTGAGACAGTGGCATTCGCCATTCCCGTAGTGGTGACCCTCATCGTGATCGTGACACCCCTCCCCGTCATGGTGGTGCTCATGGTCGTGGCAGTGGCATTCCATGTGTTCTTCGAGCTTGTAGTCCAGGCCAGTGTCATCGATGGCGTGATACATCCTATGTTGGAGTTCATGTTCGTCCACATCGAGGACCGCGCACATGAACGTGAAGCTGACCTTCTCTTGGGGCTCGAGAGTACCGTGGTGCTCGACGCCGTTTTTGACGTCGGTCAAATTGAGTGTAATTCCGCTTTCATCCTCTTTGACGATGGCCGCCTTGATGTGGCCCAGGAGACAGCCAGACTCCTCGGTGACCCATTGACCAACTTTCATGAGGGCGTCTGCGAACCTAGCTTCAGCGTCAGCATTGTAGCCGGTGATGGTCCCGCTGAGGCTAACTGCGCATCCGCTAGCCTGTTCCAGGGAGGTGGGCTCGTGATGGTGCTCATGTTCATGGTGCTCATGTTCATGGTGCTCATGTTCATGGTGCTCA
>CAZIJM010000010.1:15951-17595 GCA_964539695.1 uncultured Methanomassiliicoccales archaeon
TCATGGTGCTCATGTTCATGGTGCTCATGTTCATGGTGCTCATGTTCATGGTGCTCATGTTCATGGTGCTTATGATCGTGGTGGTGGACGAACTGCTTGGAGTCCTCGTCTATCTCGTAGTCCAGGCCGGTGTTGTCCAGGGCGTGGAACATAGTGTGGCCCAGGACAGCTTCTACGACCTCGGCTGAGGTGAACTCGTAATCGAAGTGAACCCTTTCACAAGGGTCCATAACGCCCTGTTGCTCGACCCCCTTGGAGAGGTCGGTGAGGACGATCGCGACTGATGAGCCGTCCTCGGCCGTGAACGTGACCTTCGCGACGCCGGAGAACTCCCCCGTGTCATGCTTGATGTCCTCGACCACATGGATGAGAGCCTTACTGAACCTGGCCGCCACGTCTGAATTGTACCCAGTGATGGTGCCGTGCATCGCCACAGTGCATCTATCGTTGCTCATCTCATCATCTCAAAGAGCTTATCGATGTTTTCGTCAGTCTTAGCGGAGATGGCCATGATGGGCTTGTCGGAGTACTCCTTCTTCAGCCAAGCGGTAACCTCCTCGATCTGGCCAGGCTTGGCTAGGTCCTTCTTGTTGATGAGGATGAAGTCGGCCTTGGACATCTGCATCTTGAAGAACTGCTCCTTCTTCTTGATTAAGTCGTCAAACCTCTGGACATCTGCGACGCCGATGATGAATGTGTCCTCATCGTCGATCATAGCCACATGCACCAGCTCCTTGACTTTATGGGGGAGGGCGAGTCCGGTGGGCTCGACGATGATGATGTCGGGATCGATGTCATTCTTGATGTTTTTGAGAGCAGACTGCAGTGTCCCCGAAAGGGAGCAGCAAATGCAGCCATCCGGGAGTTCGACCGCGTCGTAGCCCTCTGCCTTAAGGGTTGCTCCGTCCACTCCGACGGATCCGGACTCGTTGACAACGATAGCCGTTTTCAGGCCGCGCTTCGAGTACATGGAGGCGATTTTCATAAGGAGGGTCGTCTTCCCGCTTCCGAGGAAGCCTCCCAGGATGTATACATACATGCCAAATCTTATACTATTCTCCGATATAAGTTTGGTTCTTCTTACAAAGAAAGTGAAGTGAATCAAAGATAGACACAGAAATTTTAGGAATTCCTGTAAATCGATTCCATTATTTTTTGAGAATTGTTTAACTATGGCTATTTTATGGTGGAACAGCTAGCATGTTGATGGATGTTCGATGGATAGTTGTATGATGTGTTCATCATTCGGTTACTCCTGACCGCTTCGGTGGGTTCGGAATCGAATTTTTTACATTGACCTTTAACAACTAAAAAGTGTTTTTTGAATCGCGTACTAGTATGCTAATATTTAAACTAAAATCGTATTTCACGTCGGACACTTGTTTAATCAATACTATATATTGTTTTTTCCAGAGAATTTAAATCACGGTTATAACATCCATATGCAAAATGCATTAAATAAAGTCGCTAACCACTAGTAGAAGTTTCCCATGATGATATACTAAACACCGAGCAAATCGTTGTATTAACGCCTATTTCAAATGAATCCCAACCGATTTGACCGTTTTCCAGACCTGTTTTTAGCCTCGTGACTTGGGAGAGGATCGTTAGTGCATATTTTTACCGTTTCGGACTATGGAAAGA
>CAZIJM010000011.1:0-17233 GCA_964539695.1 uncultured Methanomassiliicoccales archaeon
CCGAGGAAGTCATGTACATGAGGTTCAAGACCGTTGGACCCGTCGTCGCGGAGGCGATTCAGGAGAAGGACCCCCTCGAGGTCATCAACAACGGACTCGTCGCGGGAATGGAGATCGTCGCCAAGCTCTACGCAGAGCATGTCTACTACCTGCCCGAGATCATGATGGCCGCCAAGACCATGGAGATCGGAATCGCTATCGCCGAGAAGCAGATCCCCGGCGGAAGGGAAACCAAGGCCACCGTCGTCATGCATGCTGCTGAGGGAGACCCCCATGACATCGGGAAGAACATCGCCGCCGTCATGATGAGGTCCTCCGGATACAACGTCGTCGACATGGGAAGGGACGTCCCCGTCGTGGACGCCGTCGCTAAGTGCGTCGAGGTTAAGCCCCTCTTCATCTCCGGAACCGCTCTGATGACAACCACCATGACCGCTTTCCCCAGGGTCGCCCAGGGACTCATCGACGCTGGCCTTAACATCCCTATGATGGGATGTGGCGGAGCCGTCAACAGGGAGTACGCCAACTCCTATGACCTCGGTATCTACTCCGAGAAGGCCCCTCAGACTCCCATTATTGCCCAGAAGATGCTCGATGGCTACGACTGGAAGAGAATCAGAGACGAGTGGGACGACATTGTTGGAGCGTGATTATGATGGCAGTTACAAGATACACAAAAATGGCATACGACTGCGCCGATGACCTGGTCTTCGGCAAAGCCAAGCAGCCCGTTTCCTACGGATTTGGCATCAAGATTGGAGCTGGCGTGGTTATCCCCGAGGTCAACTACGCTCCCAGGCCCGGAAAAGAGAAGGACCCCGAGTCTCTCAGGAAGGAGTACGTCGACTACATTTCCAAGGACGTCTTGAACAGGGCTGTCACTGCCGGATTCCCCAACGTCCAGCTCGAGACCGAGTGGGTTTCCCAGATGAACCAGGCCAAACTGTCCGCGCCCGTTGTCGAGGGCCAGAAGGCCATCTGTGAGAAGTACCATGAGGAGTACGGAGTTAATTGCGCCGTCAGGCAGACCATCCCCGATCAGCGTGAGGCTGAAGAGGGACTCAGGCCCGGAATGGGCGGATCTCACGCCTACCCCGAGAAACTGTTCGAGTGCGCCGAGATCGCCTGCGAGAATGGTGCTGATAACCTCTCCTGCGAGACCGTCGGAGGGAAAGAGTTCGCCGATTACGCCGTCACCAATGGAGACATTGTTGCCTTCTTGTTCGGAGTCGGATACCTCGGTTCTATCGATATGACTTACGTCTGGCAGGAGTTCGCTGACATCGCCAAGAAGAACAAGTGCGTTGCCGGAGGGGACACTAACTGCTCCGGAGCCAACGTCTCCATGTTCATGGCCGGTGGGTTCCTCGACAACGATGTCCAGAAGACCTTCTCCGCCGTCACCAGGTGCATCTCTGCCGCCAGGACCCTGGTTGCTTGGGAGGCCGGTGCCGTTGGTCCCGACAAGGACTGCGGATACGAGGGGATTATCTGCAAGTCTATCGCTGGAAAGCCCACCGCCCAGGAGGGTAAGAACTGCCAGTGCGCCCACTGCGACCTTCAGGGCAACCTGATCGCTCAGGCCTGCGACCTCTGGTCCAACGAGTCCGTCGAGTACCACCCCGAATTCGGCGGGTCCTCCGTCCAGTGTTGGTTTGGATCCATCGCCTATGAGGCCGCTTTGATGAACACCGCCACCCAGTTGGGCCAGGAGAAGACCCTCAGGGATCTGTACATGTACACCGACAGGTTCAGAGGCCCCGAGGGATACGTCCTTGCTTACGATCACGCCTACGAAGTCGGAAAGGCCATCGCCGAGAACGGGAACGACCTGTATCTCAGGTCTAAGGCTGCCGGACTGACCGGTGCTAAGATCGTCCTCCAGGGCTACGAGTCCAAGCAGCTCGGACTGACCAACAAGCAGCTCGAGACTCTCCAGGACATTATCAAGAAGCTCGAGGCTCTCCCCGACGACACAGACAAGTTCTACGAGTACTGTGTCAAGGAGTACAAGGATACCGTTCCTCTGTACAACCCCAAGAGCTACGACCTCTGATGTCCGAGTGATGATCGGACCCCGGGCGGAAACTCTGTCCCGCCCGGGGAAACCATTTAACCCACTCATTTTCTGAACATTGTCTCCCTGTATTCGTGATCGTATCTTCGTTTAAGATTTTACGACGTTACACAGTTCTTTTAGAAAGTCCTCCAGAACTTTTATAGCCAGTCACTGCGGTTCATATGGTGATTCATATGACGACACTCCTGGCATATGATGGCAGAGTGAACAGCGCAAATACTTTAGAATACGCCATCAGTTACGCCGTCAACTTCAACGAACCCTTGTACATTCTAACCGTGGTCTCGAGGGACCAGATGGACCCCGAAGGCCCAGACCTCGCCGTGCGTGAGTATATGGAGACCGCCCAGAAGAGGGCATCGTCCGAGGGCGCCACGGTCCATACAATAATCGAGACTGGAAAACCAGACGAAACCGTTATAGATGTCGCCGACCGCTTCAATTGCGACACAATCATCGTCGGAAGATCCAACAGGTCCTCCCTTGATAGGCTCTTCCTCGGAAGTGTCTCTGACCACGTGGTTAAGAACGCGGACTGCACCGTCATTCTGGTCAGCGACAAGAACACCATGTGACCCGGACGCAGGGCCATGGTGTCTCTGTCATTGCGCCGATGTCAGATGGGTATTCTGTTTTCCGTCTCCGAGAAGAGAATACGGCATCTAGGCTGCCTAAACGGGTATTGTCATACTCCGTCAACTTATTTTTCAACGGGTGAATCAGGGACCGACACATGAGTCCCGAATAAAAAATACAAAGTGGGGCCTGGAGGCCCCATGTTTTATCAGTTGATGTTGCTAACTTTCTCCATCAGGCTCTGGGACTTTTCGATGGCGTCAGCGGTCATCTTCAGGTCGTTCTCAATTTGGTAATCAGTGTGCTGATCCATGCAGTCCACGGAGGCGATGAGGATACCTTCATTGGTAGCGGTGAACTTCACAGTGATGGGCGTATTCTTAGTGACGTCCATCGGCAGCTCCATCATAAACTCCCCGACTGGAGCGCCGTCGATGATGGCAGTCTTCTTGCCCTTGTCATTATTCATGGCGGCATCTTCGTAGATCTCGACTTTGATGGTAGACTGCCCATCGTCGACTGGGTAGTAAGTCTTGATGGATTCGATGGGCAGGACCTCGTTCCTGAAGATGATGTTGGAGATCATCTCGGTACCGTCCTCGTACATGGCCTTGATTCCGAAGGTCTTGCTCAAAATGTTGTGGACGCTGAGCACGCCCTCAATGGGCTCGGTGGGTGCGCCGGTGGCCGGGTCGACGGGAACCCCGTCGGGGATCATGGAATTGGACTTGGCAAACAGGGCAGCGCCCTTGGCGACGGACTGGTCGGGATCGAAGACCTTGATGTCCACGTTGGGGTACTTGGCCACGATAGCGTTCCTGACCTGGGGCATTCTAGAAGATCCTCCAACGAGAATGACCTCGTCGATGTCAGCCATGGAGAACTCTTTAGAGACCAGCACGCGGTCGATGATGTCGATGGTGGTTTGGATCAGACCTGCGGAGGCGGCCTCGAACTCGTCCCTGGTGATGGTGAAGACGATTTTTTGCCCTTCGACGGTTAGAGTCCCTTTGGTGGACTCGGCGGTGGAGAGCCTCTTTTTGATGGTCTCGGAATCGTTAATCAGGGTCTGCTTGATGTCTTCGTCCTCATTCAAGGTCTCAATGTCGATGCCGGATTCTTCGGCGACCTTCTCTTTGATGATCTTGGAAATGACAGCGTCCCAATCCTTACCTCCGAGGAGCCTCTCACCGTCAGTGGCAACCGCGGTGAAAGACGATCCGTCGATCTCAAGAATGGTCACATCGAAGGTGCCTCCTCCGAGGTCATAGACCAGGACCCTCTTCTTCCCGTCAGCGGTGTTCCCGAATCCGAAGGAGATGGCTGCGGCGGTGGGCTCGTTGATGACGGTGACGTCGTCAAGGCCGGCGATGGTCCCAGCGGTCTTGGTGGCGTCCCTCTCATTTTGTCCGAAGTAGGCAGGACAGGTGATAATCGCCTTCTTGACATCGCAGTTGTGGTTCTCGTTGAAGTCGTTGATTATCTTCCTGAGTATGACCGCGGACAGCATGATGGGATTATACTTCTCCCCGTCGATGTCAACCTCATAGTCGGTCCCCATCTGCCTCTTAATGGACGTGATAATCCTTTCTGGGGGGTACATCATGGCCATGTCTTTTGCGGGGGAACCCACGATGATCTCTCCGTTCTCGTTGAAGAGGATGACGGACGGTGTTGTGTCCTCCTGCTCGAAGTTTTTCTCAACAACCGGGTCCCCATCCTCGTCGATATAGGCAAGGCACGAGTAGGTCGTGCCCAGATCTATACCGATGCAATAGTCTGTCATTCTTCTTCCTCCATGCTGTTAATAGCGGTCTTGCCGTCTGTCGGATTTTTTCCGACAGATTCGGAATCTGTTTCGTAATCTGTTTCGGAAGGCGTTTTGGAATCTGTTTCGGTGGATTCCGCTAGCTTGGCGTCATACTTGTAGACTGTGACCTTCTCCTTCAACAGAATTCTGTCGCCGATCTTGTACCCGTCCGACAGCCTCTCGGCTATCATGCTGTCCTTTTCAGCATCACCAGTCGGCACGACTCCGATGATGCGGTGATGAAGCATATTGAGCCTGTCGTAGGGGAATGCGCCTATGAATACGCCCCCGTCCAAGAGGATGTTCTCCATGTCGACGCTGTAGGCCTCGAAGCTGGAAAGCACCGTCTTGGCACTCAGCTCATCTATACGCCCTTTCATTCCCTGACAGAGCTTGAAGAAATCCTCCCTCATAACGGAGATCGCCTCCATAGCCTTGACCAGGGCTTTGTTGTTCGCCTCGGCGTCCCGTTTCGACATGGCCACCGTGATGGTCTTGAGTTGTTCCTTCGTGGTCACGTACTGGGACACGTCCGGTAGCTGTGGCTCGGCATCCTTCAGGTCCTCCAGTAGATACCTGATCCTTAGGAGCTCAGTTTCCATGTTCATCATGGATGCACATAGGTCAAACTCCCTGTTCGCGGACTCTAGGGCCAGACGCTTTGTCTCCTCATCCTCCGTGGCCTGCTCCTCCTCGTCATAGTACTCGATATTCTCATTCGACTCTTCCATGGGTTGGAATCCGTTGATGAGGAAGTTCTTCAGCTTGTTCTCGTTCATCACTGTCCCTCCCTGTTGAGGAGCCAAATAAACGGGTCCTCCACTCTCATCGGGGATACACCTCTGGGGAGGCTGCTCCCAGTAGGGTTACAGCCCAGGGCGGATACCGCGAAGAAGCAGTGCTCCTGGAAACTGTTCACCAACTGGATGAAATTGTCCCCAAGGCACTTGCGGAGGTACTCCTCCAACTCGGCATCGATCTGATCGAAATTCTCCTTATCGAACATGCCGTGCTCGCGGGGTGTGTGCAGGGAGGAACTGGGCCCGAACAGAACCTTCTCCTCCTCCTCGTTCTCCGGGGCCTTGAAGAGCACGTCGCTTTTGGTCAGGCACACGGCTATAGGAATATCAATTTTCTCCCTCGCCTTCAGTTTCTTGTTAGTGCGGATGATCTGGCATACGTTGTTCAGCATGTCAGACTCGTCTGGGCCTACGGGCGGCTTGTTATCCACATGTATCCTCTGATTGATATAGCGGACTTGCAGCGGGTCCACCAGATACACGATCCCTGCGGC
Source organism: uncultured Methanomassiliicoccales archaeon (assembly GCA_964539695.1). Lineage (GTDB taxonomy): Archaea > Thermoplasmatota > Thermoplasmata > Methanomassiliicoccales > Methanomethylophilaceae > Methanoprimaticola. The sequence continues at coordinate 5,761 of CAZIJM010000011.1, forward strand.
GTTAGAAATAAACGAGTTGAGGCTGAGGGCCATCATTCTGTCGGTGGTGACCAAGTCCTCTCCGGCGGTGTCGAAGAACGCGAAAGTGAAGACCTTAGGCGAGTCGGAATCAAATATTCTGAAGTAGTAGATCAGGGGATCCCTGCCCTCGTCGGACACATCGAAGGATCTGGTCGGAGGGAGCTTACGCTTCTCCTCGAACAGCCTGCGATAATACATGTCTCTGTACTTCAGGGTGGTGCTGTCGGTGGCGGCGTTAAGCACACCATTGAACTCCTTGGATACGTAGTTCTTTAGCTGGTTGATCAGCACTGCTATGTAGTGGCTCTTTCCCACGCCCTTGGGCCCCAGGATGACGAAGATCTTGTTGCCTTCGTCCTCTGCTCCGGGTGGGATGATATTGTGGCATACCGGGCAGACTCTAGTGTACACTGGCCTCCTGCACACGTCACACAGGCCGGACGAGTTACGAATTATGTGCTGTTTGGCGACAACGGCGTCGCTACTGTTGGGGTCCCTGCCGTAGAATAGGCTCTTTTCCGGGTCGATCTCGTTCTGGTCATCCTTGGATACGTACATCATGAGTTCTGCGTTCCTGATACTAGACGCCGAGGCTGCGAAGATCCTGGCGCATGTTTGACCGGAGCAGAGGTAGTGCACCTTGGATAGATCCACCCTTGTGAAGCAGTAGGGGCAAATGTACTCCCTACTCGCCGGTGCCGATGTCTCCTTCTGTTTTTTCACGCTATCAGCTCCTCCTGTTATACAGTGGGTGGACGAACCTGAACATGTTGTAATCGGCGTCGTTTTCGAAGAATAATCTCATCCTCGCCGGGTCCTCCAGGTTCTTGCACTGGATAGTCAAGCTGCCCCGCCCCTGTGTTATAGGAACGGGGTTGTAGGACCTCCATATGATCTCACCGTCTGTTCTCTTCAGCGGGATACCGACCGCCACCTGCACGGCGATAACCGGCGGGATCTGGGAGATGTCGGGACTTGTAGTGAACTCCATCTTCATGCCACCACTCTCGGCCATCACAGTGTAGCGGACCTTCTTGCACTCGGCAGAGTACACATCCACCGCAATGCCGCGAGAGGCGATCATCTCGTCGTTGATATTGTACAGAGCGAAGATGTTGATGCACTTTTTCGACGAGTGGCCCATGGGGATGCGAATCTGCTTCTCATCCATGTACTCCTCGCGGCACACGGTCTTAATCTCAGCGTCGATGTCGTCGAGGCCGCGAATCTCATCATTGGAGATGACCATTTTTGCCTCTACAGCATCGTCTGGCCAGACCATGGTGATTATGCAGTCCTTGTTGCTGATCGTCTTCTCCACGTCTCTAAAGGGCTTCAGGTTGGCGACCAGCATCTCCGTCCCCTTTATTCCCACTTTTCCACGGGGGATAATGGGGTAGATGTATTGGACGGCCCCATCAGGCAGAGAGAAGCGGATGCCGTCGGAATACTCCATGATAGGTTCAATGGGCTTCATCCACGATACGATGTCGTCCATCTTCACCATGGTGCCTGGAATCGTGATCTTCTTGGGCGTGTAGTACAGGGTCACCGGTTCGGTGGTGCCCCACTTGGCGGTGTACGTACCGTCAGTCTTGTTCCACTTGATCTTCAGGTCCCTGACGGGTTTAGGAGCATCCACGGTGACGCCGCTAAACACCACACCCTGGGACCTCTCCACCTTGTTTCTGCCTTCATACTCGGCAACGAACAAGTAGTGGTACTTCCTCCCGCCAGCGAGACCGATATCGTCGTACACGGTCTGGCCGTCGAGGGCGATCTCGGTGCCAATGCCGCTACTGTTGCTGTCTGTCCTCCACAGGCGAACACGTGTTGCGCCGCAGGGCTTTTTGTACATGATGCGGAGCCCTCCATCAATGGGCTCGAGAGTGACCGTGTCTACCTCGGATATAGTCATCACTGGGCCTAGGTGGGCACCCTCCTTAGAAAGGATGCCCCAGCGTTTGGAGTACACCGAGTAATAATACTCCACGCCGGGCTCTAAAGTCTTGTCCACGTAGACTGTGGTGGGGATCTCCGTCAGTGGGCGAGTGTCCTCCGTGATTCTGGGGAGGGAGTTCTTCTCCCTGTAGATACAGTAGGTGACACCAGTAGTGTCGACCGGAGCCATAAACTTGATGGTAAATGATCTGTCTCCCAGTTTGCCGAACGCGTCCGCGGGTCCCGAGGGCGGGTCTTCTCTAAGTTTTGCCTTCGCCACGGGGTGGTCCGGGCAGATCTCCACTGCGGATACGTACAGACTCATTCTCTGAGGCTTGCTGTCCGCGACGAACGCTTTTTGGCAATAGAGCTCCGCAGCGTTATAGCGTGTCACGCAATCACTATACTTCTGGTGCATTTCCAGATCGTCGTTCAGGACGTCGGGGTACTGCTGGACCAGCCCTTCGCATGCGGCCTTGACCTCGGCGTATTTGCCTTTGGCGTAGGACTCCAAGATTATCTTCTTGATGGTGGTGAGGTTGGTCTTGATTTTCTGGAGCTCAATGTCCATCCCCGAGATGCCCGCGAACCCAGCGTAGGTGTTCTTGAGTTGAGTCAGGGACTTCTCAGCCCTGCCGACTCTCCCCTTCTGCATGTTTATGCGGAAGTCGAGGGCCAGTCTGTTGGCCTTTTCCATGCCCTCCTTGAAGTTGAACCCGCACTTGATGCAGATCTGGTTCTTGGATTGCTGGGCGGTGCCACAGGAGGGACAGACTGTTTCGAAGCTCTTCCCGCATGATGGGCAGAAGACGATGTTGGGTCCCATTTGGACCATGTTACCGCACTCTGGGCAGCGGATCATGCTGCTCTCGACGTCGGAGAAATTGGCGGCGATCTTCTTCTTATGGCAAAATAGTTGGAGGATCTGGATCGCCATCTTGGAGTCGATGTCTCTGGTGAGGTGGGCGTTCAGCAATTCGTCGATGTATTTCCTGGAGATCTGAGAAGTGTACTCCTGCTCGATCGTCTCCATCACGGGGATAAGTGTGCGGTTGCATTTGCCGTAGGCTATCAGCGTTGCTAGTTCTCTGTCCGGCTCTAAGACGAGCTTAACGCTTCTCATGGTCTGGATGTAGGAATCCTGCTCTGGCAGGATGTCGGGGCGGACGTTATTAACTCTCTTGTCGCACACGTCAAAGGCGTTTCTGATCTGTGAGTAGGAGCTCCCGTCGGAGAGCTTGTCGATGTTGATCTCCAGATTAGGGTGGTCGATCAGGTTATTCAGCATCTCGATGGGGGTATACGCATCTACAGCCCTTAGACTCTTGTAGGCGTTGAGGACCTTATCGTTGGCGGGCTTCGGAGGGGACCCCTCCTTGATGCCCGCGAGATTGAGGATGTCGCTCTTGGTCACGCCCTCCCAGTGAAGCTTCTTGGTATAACTGTCGGCGGAGCCGGGGAGCGCAACATAGGTACCGTCACTGAGGATGACGCAGTCCAGCCTGAGCTTCTGCGCTTTGCCCTTGAGCAGGGCCTGTGCGTCGCTGAATTCCTTTCTTTTGAGGATCGGGTCTCTCATAACCCTCTCCATGTCAAAGGTCATCTCCATCAAGCGCTCAGACTTGAAGCGCTGCTCGGTGTCGTTCTGCTTGTTCCTACTATCGTTCGCCCACTTGCCTCTCTTGGTTTCGATCTTTTTGATGATCACCTCAGTGCTATAGAACGATTCCTTCAGAGGGTTCAGTCCCAGGAGCTGGCAGTAGTTCTGTTTCTTCTCAGCCATATGTCGTCCTCATTCACTCGTGAGAGGAGAGGTTCGTGCGGCCCGGGACGTCCTCCCTGACGGAGAGCCCCATGTTACCGGACGTGATCGCGGTGGCGATGGTTCCGAAGGTATCGCCGAGCCTATCGATGGTGGTGAACAGGGCGCCGTCGTCCACGGTGGCGATCTGCTTGAGGAAGGACGTGTCCGCCTCGCCGAGGCCGACAGCGATGATCGTGATGTTGTCCTGCCTGCATTCTATGGCCTGCTCCACGGCCTTGTCCTTCTTGCCCCAGATCCCGTCGGTCAGGACTACGATAATGCCGACCCCGGGCCTGGTGAGCATACTGTGGGCCACGTCCAACGGGCTGGCATCAGTTCCCCTACCGACCATCTTAACCTTTAGGTCCTCGATGGACCCGAGGGTGGTACGCGGGTCATTGGTGAACTCCTGGACGACCTTGATCTTATCGCCGAACCCAATCAGTGAGAAGTAGGTGTTGTCATCCTGCAAGGTGTTGACGAAGTTGCGAATGGACTGCTTGGCGGCCTCGATGGGCTCACCGTCCATGGACCTGGAAAGGTCAACGCAAATGGCGATGTTCTTGAGGATTACCTGGTCGCTTGGCCTGTCTCTAGGGCTTCCACCCATCCACCTGATGTCCTCGGGCACGGGATGGGCCTCTACATGGAGGGACTCACCGTCTTGAAATGCGGTGATGTTGACGACCCCGTTCTCGTCGTAATTATACTCGATGTCAACGATGACCCCCTGACCCCTGTTACAAAACTTGGAGATGACCACCTTGGCTAGAACGTTGCAGTCCAGGGGCACCTTGGACTCTCCTTGGAGGGTGAAGACTTCAATCCTGTCGGTGACGTTACCCTTTTTAATGGTAAACTGTCTGCGCACTGTGCAGGGGACCTTGGAGTTCCTCTTAATCATGATCTCGTTGACGTACTTCTTGCCGTCCTGGCTGACCGAGAGGATACCAAGGCTGTGCGCGGTGACGTCGGCGATCTGCATGGCCCTTAGCCCAGTGGCAGTGCTGCAGTAGAACTCGGCTGTGATGGCGGCCCCCTTGGCGACAGCGAGGTCGGTGTCACCGTGGGCGATAACCTCCCTGACGGTCATGTCCTTCAGGAACTTCGCGACCGATGGCATTCTTGTAGATCCACCGATGAGCAGGATCTCGTCAATGTCGGTCCAAGACATACCGAGATCCGATATTAGGTCCATGCAGACGTCCTTGGTGGCCGCGAGCAGGTGCTCGGTCATGGACTCGAACTCGCCTCTGGTAAGGGTGTACTTGGCGTTGTAGCCGTCGTAGTTCAGGGGGATGGTGACGCTCTCGGCAATGGATAGCGTCTTCTTGTACCCCTCAGCGGCCACGATGAGCTCGTTCTTGGTGGGCAAGTCGTCCCTGGGGTCCACGTCAAACTCGTCGATGAACTGGTCGCACACGTACTTCACGATGGCCGCGTCCCAGTCTTTTCCGCCAAGGATGTGGTTCCCTTCGGTCCCGACGACCTCGATATTCCCTTTACTAATCCTGACGATGGTGACGTCGAACGTCCCGCCTCCGAGGTCGTAAACCATGACCGTCTTGTCTACGGAGTGCTTGTAGCCGTAGGAGATGGCCGCGGCGGTGGGCTCATTGATAATTTTCGATACCTTGATCCCGCAAGACTCGCCGGCGCGAATGGTAGCAGTCCTTTGGAAGTCGTTGAAGTATGCGGGGACGGTGATCACAGCCTCGTCGATCTTCTCCCCGATGGCCTTCTCGGCGTCAGAGATGAGATGCCTGAGAAGCATCGCACTGAGATCTTCGGAAGTGTAGTCTTTGCCGTTGAAGCTGACCGCAATGGAGCCGTCTCCCATATTCCTCTTGAATGCGGCTGCGTTGACGCCCGTTCCGTTAGACTGCATGTCCTTGGCGTCCTCGCCCACGAGGATATCGCCGTCGTCTAGAAAACAGATCACTGAGGGGGTGATTTCCTTGCCGAAGGCGTTGGGTATCATAACCGGTTTGTTCGTGCTTCTGTCATATCTTGCGACTGCAGAGTATGTTGTCCCGAGGTCTATCCCAACCTTCATATCCCATCGAAATTCATAATTGCATGTTGATATAAAAACATCAAGTAATCTCGATATTGTTCGTTATAGAATTGTAGTCCTTGTAATAGTGCCACCTCAATGATAGTCGTGGATTTATACTGCTACGAATTCCGTAGAGGGCTCAGCGATTCTCACCGATGTACTCCAGGGCGGTCTTCAAAATCATCTCGATGTGGTTATCGCAGAGGGAGTAATAAATCGACCTGCCCTCTCTGCGGGATGTGACTAGGTGTGCATTCCTCAACATCCTGAGCTGGTGGGATATGGCGGACATAGACATGCCCAAGGTCTCACTGATGTCGCAGACGCACATTTCCCCGAAGTCAAGAACTAGCAGGATCTTCACTCGGGTCTCATCGCTGAAAATCTTGAAGAAGTCGGACAGAGCATACGTGACGCTGTCATCTGGCATAAAGTCCCTGGCCTGGGTCACCACCTCTAAGTGCACCTTGTGGATCTTGCAGGAGACGTCCTCCTCCATCAGCGGGTCCCCTTTATGCGAAACAGTATGACGATCATTACGATGACCGCCGTGAGGGCCACCACGCTGGCGATAATGCCGATGGTCGCGATGTGTTCGGGAAGCAGCACTACAACGAACGACAGGATGATCAGGACAGTCGCGAGCATTGTTGCTGCAGTCACCAGGAGGCCTTTTACCATGAGTCGAATAATCGTACTCATCATTCAAAAATTCAGATGCCCTGTACAGAGTGCAGGATCAGATGCGTCTTATGCTCCGAGGGGTGCTAAGTAGGACAGAGGGCAGTGCTTTTCCGATCATCCGTGGTTCCCAGCCATTAGGAATACGGTCATGTCCGCAGATTTGATGCATATCGGACGCAGTGGAGCTCTACGAGAGGGCGATCAGCATCTACGGGGAGGCCTACAGGCTGTTCTGCTAGGCCGCGCAACAGGGCTATCTCAACGACTTCTTCGGGATGGCCGAAATGAAAATGTCGGAAATCGGGACCGAGTGCGCTGGAGGACACTGAGGAGCTCTACAGGGTCACGGCAGAGGTGGGGCATCTCCCGGTGATACTACCTTGGTGTATTGTATTCGGGCCACGAAGGGCACCCCGAGAGCCCAGAGAGGTGCAAGATCTGGTTTGAGAACGCGGCAGAGGCCGACATGGTCCAGGCCTATCTTGAGATTGTCGACATCTACATGTACGGTTACAAAGCACTCTGCATTACCCTGCGAAGGCTTATAGGTGGTACAGAATGGCCACCGAGGCTGGAGACCCTCTTTTTATATTCAAGGTCGGCTACATGTGCTCAGAGGGTGTTGGCACCGAGAGGGATTTAGACGAGGCAGTCAGGATGCCGCATGTTAATCGTCGGGGCGTCCCGAAGGCCATGTTCAATATGACCATTATGATCAGGGAGAGGATTGTCAAAAGGGAGTCCAAAGCAGCTCTGTCATGGCACGGGTCCGCTGTAAAAGCGGATTCGCCCTGACGATTTTAAATCTCACCGCCACGTACATTGAGGGCGACGGGTCCAAGAAGGACTTTTCCAAGGTCTTCGAGTTTTATAACAAAATGGCCAACACTGACGACAGAGATGCCCTTTTCATGATGGACATAATGTACTTCGAAAGACTTGATGTAGGAATCAGAGAAAGGGTTTCGAGTTTTTTTTCGGAAGGGCCGCGGCCACTGGCAACAGACTCGCCTAAGAACTGGTCAGGGACACCCGTCGCAAGCAGAACACGCAGTTCATCTGCATCTACGGGAGTCGAGTCACTCTTCGACGGGCTCGAACTCGGACTTGGATTCGCCGTAGACAGGGCAGCACCAATCGTCGGGGAGGTTAGTGAATTTGACGCCTTCCTTTTCCTTGTCGTAGTTGTATCTGCGAAGAGGAGATCGTACTTCATAAATGCCGTTATCTTCTCGCATCATTTTAATGTTGCACGGATGCGTTCAGCACTCAGAAAATTCGGTAATACAGATTGGTCAAAAAAGGTGGAAGAAAGGAAGGGTAAGGGGAGCCGAAGCCCCGTTTTGTAAGTCAGTTCTTCTTGCAATACTTGCACTCTTCCTCGTCGATGGTTATGTTGAATTTAGACTTGGTGCCGCAGCGGCTGCAATCGCAGCAACCGCAGCAACCGCAGCTGCTAATGTCCTTTCTACTCTGGTAGATCGTGTATGAGACTGATGTGATTATGAGAATCACGATCACCGCTCCAACGACGAGATCGTTATTCATCTCTTCATTTCCTCCTTGGCGTCGTATATATCTTTGCCTCCGAGTTGTCTGAATGGGTCTTTAGCCCAGAGCAAGTAGATGACAATCGCCAGGACAACCATGGCCGCTATACTGTTGCCTATGGGCACCGACTGTTCTATTATCATTCCATCCTGTGTGAGTGTGTTCCATCCGCCGATGTAGCTGGTGAACCCGTATAGGATCAGACTGACGGCGTATGCTAGCACACACTGGTATAGCACCGCGAGTCCCGTGTCTTTCCAAGAACCCAGCTCCCTGTACATGGCACCGATGGCCGCGAAGCAGGGAGCACAGATGAGGTTGAATGCGAGGAAAGACAATCCGGCGGACTTGGTCAGCATGCTGGCTAAGATGTCTTCCAGTCCTTCTCCGTTGTTGTTGGCCTCGATGCCGAACAGGGTTCCGAACGTGGCGACGACGTTCTCCTTGGCGATGAATCCAGTTATGGAACCAACGGTGAGCTCCCAGTTGTCTCCCCATCCGAGAGGTATAAAGATGAAGCAGATTGCTTTACCGATGGATGCCAGTATGGACGAGGCGTCTCCGATATTGTCTCCAATGTAGTTGAGTCCGGTGTCATAGCTAGCGAGGAACCAGAGGATGATGCTGGATAGCAGGATGATGGTACCGGCCTTCTTCACGAACGCCCAGCTCCTGTCAAGAGTTCCCTTGATGATGTTGGTGGCGCTGGAGATGTGGTATGGCGGCAACTCCATGATGAACGGGGCGGGTGTTCCGGATAAGCTCTCGAGCTTCTTCAGGATGATTCCGGAAATGAGTACCATCAAGATCCCGAGCAGATAGCAGAATACGGCGACCAGTCCGTTTCCAGGAAAGATCGCACTTGTAATCATCGCAATGACGGGCAGTTTCGCACCGCAGGGGATGAAGGTCGTGGTCATGACTGTTATACGTCTATCCCTCTCGCTCTCGATGGTCCTAGACGACATGATCCCAGGGACACCGCAGCCGGTTCCAACCAGCAGGGGGATGAGGGTCTTTCCAGACAGCCCGAAGTGCCTGAAGATGCGGTCCATAACGAAAGCGATCCTAGCCATGTAACCGATGTCTTCGAGGATGCACAGGGCGAGGAACAACAGGAGCATCTGGGGTAGGAACCCGATGACGGCTCCCACTCCGCTCATAATACCAGAGCACAACAGCGCGTCGAGAGCGCTGTAGTTACCGTCGCTCTCGCACCAGTCCTGCAGATTCGTTAATATAGAGTTTTCTTCACCGCCGATGAACTCATTCATCCTATCGGTACACCATGTTCCTATGCCCACGATTTCAAAATAGTTTCCCCAGGAGAATCCGATGATTCCAAAAAACAGTATAGCTATGACGATGATGAAAATCGGAAGACCCCAGATCCTATGGGTGACGATTCTGTCTATCCTGTCGGACAGCGTCCCCCTCTCGTCGCGGGGCGCCTTCTTTATGGTGTCCTTAACGATGTCGGAGATCCTGTTGTACCTGCCGTCGGCGATAACAAAGTCGCTGTCGTCGTTCTTCTTCTCCTCGAGTTCCCTAATAACGCCGGCGATGCTCTCCCTCTCGGAGGGGAATTCCTTGTTCACGACGTTGTCGTTCTCCACCATCTTAATGGCATAGAACCTGAGGTTCTCGTCGGGAACCTTCCCCTTGAGGGACTCACTGGCCTGCAAGATAGCGGCCTCGATGTCCCCGTCAAAATACATGGGCTTGGGCCTGGTCTTGGTCTCGGCGACCTCGCCCACAGCTATGATGAGCTCTTTGATACCCTCGGCGCTGAGGGCGGACACAGGGACGACCTTGCAGCCGAGCTCTTTGGATAGCTTCTCTACGTTGATCTCGTCTCTGAGCTTACGGATCTGATCCATCATGTTGAGGGCGACAACTGTGGGGATCCCGGTGTCGAGGATCTGGAGGGTCAGGAAGAGGTTTCTTTCTAGGTTCGTCGCATCGACGATATTGATGATTGCGTCCGGTTTGTCGTTAATCAGGAAGTTCCTGGAAACGATTTCTTCCGGGGAGTACGGCGACAGAGAGTAGATTCCGGGCAGATCCACGAGCTCGTAGTCTGTTCCGCGGATCTTACCAACCTTCCTGTCGATGGTGACTCCCGGCCAGTTTCCCACACGCTGATTCGCACCAGTCATTTTGTTGAACATCGTGGTCTTCCCGCTGTTGGGGTTGCCGGCCAATGCAATTGTCAAACTCATCTTTTATGTCTCCATGCAGAACCAGTGCCGCAGAAATCAAAAAAGCGGCGGTCTGGGTCGAAGATGCGGAGAGTCTTCAGGGGTCATTCAACCTCAATGTTTTCTGCATCACCTTTCCTGAGAGTAAGCTCATACCCCCTAATGGTTACTTCCACTGGATCGCCGAGGGGCGCTACCTTGCGGATATAGATCTCACATCCCTTGGTGATGCCCATGCTCATCATGTGTTTTTTGAGAGCTCCCTCTCCATGTAGCTTTACGACCTTCACCGTGGAGCCAACTTCGGCATCTCTCAATGTTTTCATTCATATCAGCTCTCTGGGCAGAATAAAATCTTGGACACCATCTTGCGGTCTATGGCGATCTTCGAACCCTTGACATCGAGGATCACGCTTCCATTGGCTTCACAGACGGCCTTAACTTCTGTGCCCGGTGTGAATCCGAGTCCTGCCAGGAATCTCTTGGTTTCTTCCTTCCCAGAAATGCTAACGACGGTACCCTTGTCCCCAACCCTTGCCATGGAGATAGGGATTCCTGACGAGCTCGCCATGTTATTGCCGTAGGTGCCGGTCTTCTCAGCGCCTGCATAAACGTAGGTACCTGGATTCATAACATTGAGGAACCCCTAAAGATATATAACTTTAACTCGCCCTAAAAATCTCTCAACCATCTCTCAATTTGTTTAATCAAAACCAAATTTAAAGTATTACTAGGTAGAAGGCGCCCGTCTGTGCGACCTTCGTATTTAACCATTGGTCGGAATCCTGGATGACCGCGGTCCAAAGGGCGCTAGATATGACTCCTTGAACCCCCGTTTACACACCAGGATTTAACGGAGTGTGGAAGGTCCAGGTTCCACCCGCTTCCTTTTAATCGTCTGTTATGTAACATAGTTCATGATGAACGACATCGAGATCGCCGAGGCAACCAAGGCCAAGGACATCAGGGAGATCGCATCCAAGTTAGGTCTCTCGGAGAACGAGATACAGACGTACGGTAGGTACATGGCCAAGGTACCCCTCTCCAGCTTGGAGAAGTTAAAGGACAAGGAGAACGGGAAGTTGGTCGTTGTCACCGCTATCACGCCCACACCCGCCGGGGAGGGGAAGACCGTCACCACCATTGGTTTAGTCCAAGGCCTCGGCAAGCTCGGCAAGAACGTGGTGGGTGCGCTGAGGGAGCCATCCATCG
>CAZIJM010000012.1:0-15053 GCA_964539695.1 uncultured Methanomassiliicoccales archaeon
GTTGTCCCAATCGTCAAGTAGGCGCTTGGCTGAGGGATGCTCCGCATCCCAAAACTAAGCGCAACCCTCTTACAACAATTCTAGTTTGCCTGATTTGGCTAAGTTCCTAAACTCGTTTTTTCAACTCTAATCACATAGAGCCTCAAACGACCTGTTTCTGATCCACCGAGAAAGGATTATAGACAACCCCCGCATCATAAGGGGCATGAAAGAGGAGATCCTGTCGGCAGCGGCCAAGAGAAAAATTTTATTCTCCCCGGATGCCATGGAAATGATCCTTTCGAACAACGACCCCATCGGGTTCACCAACACCGTGTTCTCCCACTTATCCACCAACATGATGTTCGTCAGTAAGGGCGACATCATGGACTGTATCGCGGGGGATAAGGTCCTATTCGAGTCGTCCAAAGAAGTGAAGCCCAGGAACAAGTTTGTCTCGGACCTTACTGTGATGAAAGGCACTGACATTACCGGTGAATCCACTTGCGAAGGGAAGATCAGCGACTTTGTTCAGTACTTCAGGAGTCGCTACCTCACGCTGAGAAAACTTATTGAGAAACGCAACGACTTCGGCAGGACCATGGACATCTCCAGAGCCATAGAGCTGGACAGGGATGTGAAGATCGCCGGCATAATCTACGAGTGCAACACCACCAGGAACGGCCACACCATGTTGTCCATCGAGGACGACACGGGGACAGCTAAAGTGTTCATATCCAAGGACTCTCCGTTGAGCTCGGAGTCCTTCGTGAACGATGAGGTCATCGGCGTCCTCGGGAGGTCTAACGTCCAGAAGTCCATGATTATCCCTGAGAAGATTTACCGTCCGGACATCCCCCGCAACCACACATTGGAGCCCAGCGATACACTGTCTAAGATTGCCTTCCTATCGGACGTGCATGTGGGCAGTTCCACTTTCCTGGAGAAGGACTGGCACAGGATGATCGACTGGCTCAAGCACAACTCTGAGGCCGAGTGTATCAACTATCTCGTCTTCCCTGGGGATGTGGTCGACGGCATCGGAGTGTTCCCAGACCAGGACAAGGAGCTCAACATCAAGGACATAGACCTCCAGTACGAAACGCTGGCCGAAAACCTTAAAGAGATCCCGGACCACATCAAGATGGTCGTCCACCCCGGCAACCACGACGCCGCCCGTCTCGCCGAGCCCCAGCCCGCGCTGAACCTTAGGTTTGCTAAAAACTTTGACTCCAATATCATGATGGTCGGAAACCCCGTTTACCTGAACGTAGAAGGTAGGACTATCCTCACATACCACGGCAAGAGCCTGGACGACTGGATCGCGGCGGTCCAGAACCTCACCTACGAGAACCCTCTTGACACCATGAAACAAATGTGCATCAGAAGGCACCTGGCGCCCATCTACGGGCAGAGAAACGCCCTGGCACCGGAGAAGAAAGACTACATGGCCATGGAGTACATCCCAGACATCTTCGTCACCGGCCATGTACATGGCGTGGGCCAAGAGATTTACAACGGCGTGAGAATTATCAATGCGTCTACCTGGCAGTCCCAAACTGATTACCAAAAACAACATAACTTTAACCCCGATCCAGGGATAATGCCAGTGGTGGAGCTGGGCACTGGGTATATCCGTATGCATAACTTCCATGGGTGAGACATTTCGAAGTAATTTTGACATCCCGTTTGAAAATTCTTGAATTGATCTAAATTAACTATTTCAATTAATTCTTGATACAACCTTGTTGCATAATTTGCTGGTACGATTCAGTTCAGTCGATTCGACGAATGATAATTTTATGAGTTAATTATCTTAAACCATTATTTTGTAAACATATTTATATATTGTTATTTTTTATTATATAAAATTTTTTTGATAAATATAAATTTTAGTAAAGTCATATTAGATATAGTTCGCATCAGTTGCCATGGCATGAACTGAAGTTAGGAAACGTCCTGTTCTGTGAACAAAATGGGATGGTTACCCCTAAGAATGTCAATAAAATAACGGATACACATAGTGGATGCTATAATAAATAACCACGTTGAAGACGGTTTCCGTTGCTGGTAAGAGAGTAAACAGGGCGCGCCCTCCCACTAAGGCAGAGACGTGCGTCAACAATTACTCCAGCATGCACATCATGATTTGCGTCAGAGATATCGCGTCTTGATGGAGGTGTCCCATAAGGAGCTGGCCAAGATGAACGTGAGAAAATTGGCTGTTCGTACTCCTACACGAACAGCATGATCATGGGTGCTGCTCATCATGGGCTTAAACAATCTCAATTGAAGAGGCGTTGCTGGTGGCGCTCGCGACCATTACAAAGACCTGTGGAGGCACAACGTCCTTCACAGGTATGAACTCCAGAACACATCTTTTCCTATTACACGATCGTGCATAGGCACGCGAAGAGGATATTTATGGACATGTTGCATGACCAGGGACGTCGCTACCAGGAAGTACCTGGCCATGCCCTACGACGAATGGGGAAAGAAGGTGGGTTACGTACGTCGTTGAAAGTCGGAATGCACTTTCTTCGACTTCAAGCGGATAATCAGTGAGACCGTGTTGGTTATTATTGACAGCGAAATCTCCCTTGAGATGTTCCTCAGACGATGTCACTCAACTTCTACAAGGATCTTTGTGTCCAAATACTCGAAGAGACCGGCAACAAAGTCATGGTGAAGGATGACTGAGCCGGTCTAATAACCGGATCAGTCTGTAGCGTCTGTTAAATTATGCAACAGTGTTAAGTACTCGCGCGAATTATAATAGTATAAATCTATTAATCCACTTCTATGAGCACTCAGGATGAGTATCTGCGCAACTTCACGGTGCTGCTCACCGAAAAGGGCGTGGTCCCGCTTACGGACCCGATACAGATCGCAGTTTACAACGAGCTCTGTGAGGGAAGCAAGAGACCCAGCGACATCTCCGAATCCCTCGGCATACCGTCATCATCGCTTCATTTCGTTCTGGACAAGATGACCGACTATGGCGCCATAGTGAGGTTCAAGCCGGATGTCGGGAAGAAGTCCGTCTACTATTCCAACCTGGCCCTCAAGATCGTCGGGTCTAAGGAGCCTTACGAGGGCGCTACCGATAAGTGCAGAAGGACCTTCGATGACCCATTTCGCTATTACAGTGGACTATCTTCTGTGGCCAACATGCTGGATAACTATGTCGACGAGATTGGTCTTAGCTTGGACCAGCTCCGCAGGAGGTACGTGGAGGACCTGGCCGACTCCATGAGGCAGGACATCAGTGAGGGCAGACTCGAGGACACCGTCCCAAAGATCAAGGAGATGTTTGCCCGCGTCACCGGGTTCAGGTTTAGCGTGTTCGCGCTCACTCCATTTACGCTTGTGTTCGAGGGGAATAGGGTGATGTCTACCAAAATCGACATGCTTACTGTCCTCGTTAACCGTGCCATCAGCAATGCCACCGGAAAGCACTATTCAGTTTCCTCCGTCGAAGACTTTGGGTCCGAGGACACTGCCAGGTTCAAGGTAGTCTTTGAAAGAACGGAGAAAAAGCCCGAACCGTATATTAACATGTCACTACCTCAGTCGGGGGAGGTGTTTAGGTTCCTCATAGTAGAGCTGGACGGTACCGTCGGGATCATTACCAGCCCGGTGCAGATCGACATAATCGACACCGTCTACGAAAGGCCACTGTGCATCACAGATATTGTCAACAAGGTAGAGGCGCCTAGATCCACCGTCACCTCCAACATCCTCAGGATGGTCGAGGAGGGCGTCATAGCAGTGTTTTATTCCGAGTCCGGAACCGCCTACTACGGCATGTCCTGCTCAATCCTCATGAAGAAGTCCCGCGGACTCAACAGGGACTCTTCAGAAATCCACTCCATCCTGGCTTCCGTGGGCAGGAAAGAGAGAGCGCTCATGGAGGGGTACCTCCTATACCTATTGTCAACTTTGAATGGGCTAGGTTTTGACACCGACTACATGATGGTGGTCCTCGGGGCCAAGTACATGAGGATCAATGGGACAGAGGAGCCGCGCAACTTTAATGTGTTTTTCAGGAAGATGTCCGACATTGCCAAGAACATCGGGCTGTCCCTTAATGTCGTGTCCGTGTACCCGCTCACCATAGGCATCACTAGCGACAAACCCGCATCCGAGATATCCTCTGCCATGACCTTCGTGAAAGGCATGGCCCATCAGGGGTTGGAGATGGCCAGCAGTGGTATCTTTGTCAGGGTCTCCGAGGACGCCCCAGCGGATAGGAAGGTCTCGTTCAAGGAGATCTATCCTGCGCTCAGCATTACCCCCATGGAGGGCATTTCTGTGGAGGGGCTGCCCGATGCGAACGCCGCCAAGTCTAAGAAGAAGAGAACATCTTCGGTCAGAACCGCGCTACTCAACCGCAGCGTCAAGGAGAGCGGAAAACCCGTCAGAACGGTCAGGTACATCACCGGAATTATGATGATGGCATTCGTCGCCACCGTCCTCGTGTTCGGGTTCTCTGGGTTGGATGACAACGGCGCCGATGCGGAAAAGATCTCCGTCAACCTCGCGAAAGGATGCGACGGCGTCTACTTCTACGACGAGAATGACGAGGAGATCCTTATGCCCCTGCAACTCGATTTGCTACAAACCCTGGAGTTCACTATCGTAATATCCGATGAGAGCGACATTTCTAACATAGGCGTAGTGGAGAACGGCGTGGCATACCCGATAGAATCGTATCTGACCACGACCGACGACGGCATGTACACCATGACCGCCAACCAAGACATCACCTTCCAGCCGATCACTCTGTTAAAGGAGCCCGACGCAAAGGGGCTGTCGTACTATATCTACTGTTTCAGCTCCTCAGTGTCTGACTCCTACGCCTATACCTACAGCGGATACATCACCCTCAATGATTACGTCGAGCAGACGGGCGGCTTCTGGGTGACCTCAGGTGCCATTGTCCTAGTGGTTGCGGACGATGGCTCTTGTATACGCACCAATAACGGCAGTTCGGACTTGTTCCTGTTCGACAGGATCGTCTGCTCCGTCGAGGATGCACTGTCCTTCACCACGGCCGACCTCCCCCGGGACTGTGTTCAGATGCACCTCGAGGGTAACTTCGAAGCTGACGGTTGGTTCGTCTCCGGGACGCTCAAGATGGTCGGGGACTCCGACGTGTCCCTCAGGTTCATCAGCACAAACGGGCCGGTCATCATCACCATGATCACATTGGGAGGGATTAGGGAGGACCTAGTCCTGGAGCCCATGGACCGTACTGTGACTTTCCACATAGGATTCGAAGATGTGGTCATCAGCTACGCCCACGTTGGCATCTACTGACCTGACATGAACTGCCCAAACTGCAGAATGGACGTCCCCGAAGACGTTCCCTTCTGCCCACACTGCGGACACAGCATTTCCTCAAAGAGGCGCAGGCGCAAACTCAGATTCATACTCATGGATCTCCAGGATGACAAGCGCTTCAAACACTTGGCGTCTGTCACGGTCATTATGGTGGTGATTGTGGCCGTCCTTTCCGTCCTTCTGACGCTTCCGAACGAGGAGCCTAAGGTCGAGACCCACGGGCCCTCCAATTACACTATAATTATTTCCGAGACGGAGTACGTTGAGCTGGGGGGCAGCTTTAAAACCGGTGACATGACAGCGTACATGCAGGAGAGCATCATCTTTCTCAGACTCTCCGACTCCGCCGCTGAGGGGTTCGATGAATTCACATGGATCGTTCGCAACGAGTTCCTAAATGAGTCACAGACCATCACCAAATATACCCCCGACCTCACATGGACATCAATGTACATCGGAAGCTACACAGTCATTGTCAGCTGTCTCTCCACAGAGACCGGAGAGACAGCGACGTACATCGGGTTGATTCAGTACTGCGGTAACATCCACACCCAGTACAGCTTCTTCCACGACGGCGTCACGTACGCCATATACGTGGACGTCCCGTTCGACGAGTACGTACTGTACCGGACTGCCAACGTCTCCGTGCGGCACAAGCCTGATCCCAATGCTGGCGTGCAGTTCGTGACCGAGGACGGCGCAGTTGCGGTTCTGGCGAAGAGGCTCGCCGAACAATACCAGACCAGGAACCCGGGCTCCCCCCTCAACACTGCCGACTATGCCGGATACATCTTATCGTTTGTACAGAGCTACTTCAACGTGGGCTCGGACACCTTCTACCACTCCACGTCCGTCTACTGGGCGTACCCGTCGGAGACCTTGTATACCGGCGTGGGCAATTCCGGGGATCTGGCTATCCTGGCGGTGTCGCTTCTGAGGGCATCCAACTTCGATGCCGGGATTGCATACGTCAACGGACATTCCTTCGTGGCCCTGGCTCTGGACGGTTACACTGGACCCTCGGAGGTTCCCGACGGGTACCACATGCTCAGGGTAAACTACAGCGGGAGATGTTACTACATGTGCGAAGTTGACTCGGGGGACATACCGATCGGATACGTGAGGAAGTGCTACGGCTATTCAGGGGGGTTCATCTATTACGAAGAGGCAACTGGCTCCGGCAACGGGCTGGCGTTTCCGCAAACGTCTTAAGCCTCGTCGTGATGGACACTTCATGGGCTTCGGATTTAAGTCCGTGAAGCAGGACGAGGAGTACAAAATCGTTGTCCTTGTGAGGACGGACCTGGACATGGGCAAGGGCAAGATAGCCGCCCAGGTTGGTCATGCGTCCGTCGAGCTCGCCCTCGGGGCGCAGAAAATGGACAGGAGGTCCTTCAACGCTTGGATGTCTGGCGGTCAGAAGAAGGTCGTTCTCAAGGTGGCCAACAGGGACGAGATGATCCGCTATATGAACGAGGCCCACAGCAACGGCCTGTACACTTGCATCATAACAGATGCCGGGAGGACGCAGGTCGAGCCGGGTAGCTAGACCTGCGTCGGCATCGGACCGGCGCCCTGCAGCGACATCGATAGGGTCACAGGCGAGCTCAAGATGATGTGAACTCAGACCCTCCTGAGTCCCCGGTAACGGAGTCTATCACGAATTCCTATATGTGGACGTCATCCGGGATCGGGGAAAATGCCTATTCAGCACCTCCACCGAGACCCTGACGGACTCCTCCATAGAATTGAAGCCGCACAGCCACAGGTGTTAAAGTCCACCTCGAAGTACCTGCAAGCGTTGATGATCTCTTGGAATATCTTACGAGCGAGTATTGCATTCACCATGTCGGAGCTGCTGATGTGCTGAGTCCCACAGTTTGTGTGGTCGATGACCATCACGTCCCCACACCCAGCTCGTATATGCCCACAAGGAGGCTCCTTATCTTGCTGGAAAATGGTTTTAATATGATCCTGCCGACGTTCTTGATTATCTTGGCATCCCCATTTTTGAGATCCAGGGTGGCCGGCAGGAGCTCAGTTAACCTTATGTCCGTGTACGTCACCACCGCGACTTTCTTGTAAAGATACTTCGTGGTCACGTATCTCTCGTAACCGTGGTCCTCGACGAATCGTCTGTTGAACTTTAGGATCTCGTCGATCACATCTGGTCATATCTCGTCAGCTGGTCCAGGCGCCCGGGATCGAGATGAAACATCGAATCCATGAGTGCGTCCCTGAAAGTACTTGGGCTGGCGTATTTGGAGAATGCTTCCTCCGCGGCAACGTTGAACGCGGAGATGGCCGCCGCCACTGCTTCGATGCTGCGACCACATGCGCCGACGTAGCAGCCCACGACGGACGACAGTATGCATCTCGTGCCAGAGACGCGCTCCAGCAGGGGCTATCCATTGCGAAGCTTCAGAGTGGTCTCCCCATCCGAGACGTAGCCGTACGGTCCCGTAGCGACGACCACCGCCCCGGTAGCCTCCGCAAAGGACTCCGCAGCGGAGGCGGAATCAGAAGAGCCTTCAGAATCCACGCCCTTCACTCCTTCCCCGACATCGGACAGCACGCCAATCTCCCCGGCGTTGCCCTTAATAACCGCAGGCCCTATGGTCATCAATCTTCAGGAGACCTCGGTACGGTACGCGGTGGCGCCCGCCCTAACCGGGTCAAGGACCATCGGGGGATCCCGTAGGCTTTTGCGGTTTCCGCGACCACCTCTATTGAGGCTACCGTCCTATCATTCAGAGTGCCGATATTTAACCGTCACCGAGGACGTGGACACCATCTCCGCGACATCCTCCCCGTCAGTCATGACTGGTGACCCGCCTGCACATATACAAATGTTGGTGCAGTCGTTCCCCGTTACGTAGTTTGTAATATGATGGACCAGCGGACGCGTCTCACGCACTCTCTTCATATTCTCTGACAGTCTAAATTCATATCTCTCGGAATGCCCCGACCGTATTTTCCATCATCGTTGCACCGAGTCCACCGGACACCAAAAGTAAACGTCGGACTTGATGTGACCTCGAGAGGTCAGGTCATCTTCCACACATCGGTGGTCTCGCAGAACACGTATCTAACCCCATCCATCTCCACGTAATAGCCCTCTACATCGATGATTACTGTGGTTATGGCATAGTCCGTGAAGAACAGGAAGGTCACGTCGTAGCCGGCCATCATCAGCAGGGTGTTGCACAGGATTGTGGAGTCCTCGCAATCCTTTTCGCCATCCCAGAGAGTCTCCATGGGGTACTTCCAATACTCGGTGCAACCGATGGAGTCCACATTCGAGATGTACTCTGGGTTCTGCACGACGACAAAATGAGACCGTTGAGCCCAACTCTGTCCAAGCCCCCGACTTGGGCTAAGAGCTGCCTCATAACCAACTGGAGGTATGGGTCGTTGATGGTGTGGTAATGAGAGATATAGTCCCTGTCGGAGAGCGATAGGCAGATGTTGCCATAAGAATTAGAGTACCAGCATATGAGACGTCGCTGTACTTCAAATCCAGTGTCATGCGGTATGTCGACTCGCCGTGCTCCCAGATAAGGTCGAAGGTCCTGACCTTCTCTACGAAAAACTTTATGTATGTTTGGATGTGGTCGTCATTTCCGCGGACGATGTAATATCCTGATGGTAGTAGAGACAGGTCATCGGTGACCGTGTTTTCGTCGGTGTCTGTAACCACGGATCCCTGTCCAAAGTTGTAATCGGCGAAGGTCTAGGCCCCCAGATCTAGAAGCTGGGTGACATCCTGGCCTCATATGCTTTGGACAGATCGGACCTCGTGATCACCATAGTTCTGTTGATGCTCAGCAGCCTCCCGTTCGTGTACCACCCTGCGAACCCCTTGCCTTCCGCGGTGAGGACCAGCCTGTCCTCGATGGTCGTCTTCGTGACCTTGGAGACCTTCAGGAGGAACTCGGCGATGACCGTCGGAACGAAGAACCCCTCAGGCTAGAAAAAGTAGACGTCGGTTATCGTGTGGACGATGCTAGTAGTTCCCTCAGTCGGCTTGACCCCTCAACTCGAAGAATATCTTGTAGAGCTACACGGTCTCCCCATCATCCGTGGTCCAGACGATGCAACCTATGCCCATGACCTCTCCGACACCCACATAGGCAGAGCCTTTGTCTCGGGATACGCCTATGCGCCCGTGGTGTTATCGTCGTTGGTGGAGCCGTCCGGCCACGTGCACTCTATGTCCATGGCGATCTCCGTGTAGTAGATACTGTTCTTGACGACCAGATAGTCAGTAGTGATCGTGCCAGACATGGTGTGTGGAATGCTGCTATTGTAGTAGTTACCCTACACTTTCTATATGAAACCCATGCCCACAAAGTCGTTGGGGATCCAGCAAGCGTAGACAGTGATGGGTTCGAAGAGATCTCTACTGATGACCACGACCGGGTCTTCGAGCCCGGAGTCCAGGAAGCATCCGCCGAAGACTTATTCATTTCTGGAGGGTACGGGCAGCGTGACGCCAAAGTCCCAATGAACGACTCCGTATGGCGCCCTCGGGCAACTCCCCTCTTCCCATCCGTTACATAGGTGATGGCATGCTCCACAGTCAGAATCCAGCTCGCATAGAGGACGAAGTCCTCCAAGACTCCTTGGTGAGCCTCTCGAAGTGGATTGTCAGCTCCGGATTGAGGTACTATCCTATGAATACGTACCCGTCCCAGACGAGATCAGGAATCTCCTTGGGGTCCCCTGGACGTATGAGTCGGGGGCCCTTTCCGGCATCGACTAGTCGCCAGCCTCGTATGTGAGCGACCACACCGGCGGGCCGTCGTC
Source organism: uncultured Methanomassiliicoccales archaeon (assembly GCA_964539695.1). GTDB lineage: Archaea > Thermoplasmatota > Thermoplasmata > Methanomassiliicoccales > Methanomethylophilaceae > Methanoprimaticola. Next base: position 10,135 of record CAZIJM010000012.1, read on the forward strand.
TCTCGGGATAACGCCAACCGCCGCCACGACTATCAAACAACCGCGACGGCAGCCTTCCTCGTCCGAACCTCATCCCATATAAACGATAAAAAGGAGTTCTTAACAGCTCGGAATTTCCGATACCTTCGGCACCAAGATTATTAACGTTGTTATCATCAGTCTGAAGCATGGCTATGATTGATATCGAGTACATGCACACCTCCCAGGACCCGGACGACCCCACAATCCGCAGGAGGACCAACACCGTGATGAGCTCCTACATCAAGGACCTCATCTTCGAGATGCAGATGGCCGACATTTCTTGCAAGTATACTGAAACCATCATCAATGAGGGCAAGAGCGAGGTGTACATTAACGGTAGGACCATTCCTGAGATTATCGAAGGCCTCGAGATCAAGATGCTGGATATGGAGAAGTCCTGCGACGTCGGGAAGGTATCGATGGTCAGGTTTGGCAGGCCCACCCTTGACTGGAAAAGGCAGCACGTGGAAGACGTCCCCGACACAATCATGAAGAACGCCATCGCTAAAATCTACGCCGACGAAAATAGGAATAAGATCGACGTCATCGACGTCTGATCACCGGAACCACTTGGGTGGACTACCCCACTCTACCTTTTATATTGAACCCCGATGCCGTCCCAATGTTCGAGATCATCAAAAGGGACGGCCTCGCCAGAATAGGTAAATTCACCACGAAATCGGGGAAGACAATGGAGACCCCCGCGCTCCTCCCGGTCGTCAACCCAAAGATCCGCACCATTGAGCCTAGGGAGATGTACGACAGGTTCGGGTTCCGCGCCCTCATCACCAACTCCTACATTATCCACAACTCCCCTCAGTTGAGGGAGGAGGCCCAGCAAGAGGGGCTCCACCGGCTCCTTGACTTCCCCGGGATTATCATGACTGACTCCGGGACGTTCCAGAGCCACGTGTACGGCGAGGTGAAAGTCACCAATGAGGAGATCATAAGGTTCCAGAAATCCATCGGTACCGATATCGGCACCGTCCTGGACATATTTACCGAGCCGGACTGGTCTTACGAGAAGACCAGGTGCGCCATCAAAACCACTCTGAAGCGCACTTCTACAGCTTGCTCCATGAAGGGCGACATGATGCTTAACGGGGTTGTCCAGGGGTCCGTCTACACAGACCTGAGAGAATTCAACGCTTCCAGCATGGCTGACATGGACATTGACGTCCATCCCATCGGTGGCGTGGTCCCGATAATGGAGCAGTACCGCTACGCGAACCTCGTCGACGTTGTGATGTCATCCAAGAAGGGGTTGAACCCTAGCCGCCCAGTCCATCTGTTTGGATGCGGGCACCCTATGCTGCTGGCCCTGGCCGCGCTGATGGGATGCGATTTATTCGACTCCGCTTCGTACGCGCTATACGCCAAGAACGACCGCCTAATGGATGTCACTGGCACCCACCGTCTACAGGACATGCAGTACCTCGACTGCAACTGCCCCGCATGCAGGGGGATGACCGTTGAGGAGTTCAGGGGGATGGACAAGCCTAAGCGTTTCAAGATTATTGCCGAGCACAACCTGTATCAGATCACGGAGGAACTGGCCACCATCAAGAGGTATATTCGCGAGAGCAGACTCTGGGAGCTGGCCGAGATGCGCTGCAGGGCCCACCCCGCCCTGCTGGATGGCCTCAGGAGGCTCAGAAAATACCAAGGTCAAATGGAGCTCTACGACCCCATCAGCAGGGAGGGCGCAGTGTTCTACACCGGCCCCGAATCCAGGAACAGGCCAGTCTACAAAAGGTATCTAGACAGGATTGGCTTCAGGTATGTCCCTACCACCGACAAGGCGGCATTGTTCGAAGACACCCAGGGCAAGCCATACAGCCGCTTCTATGCGGAGCAGTTTGCTAAAGCCAGGCACGCAGGATACACGCCCATCGTGGTATCCCCCTGGGGACCGGTGCCTGCGGAGCTAGACGAGGTGTACCCTCTGGCGCAGTCACTGTTTCCTTCGATCCTCGACGCGGAGACCGGGACGGAGTCCGAAAGGATCACCTCCCAGTTCTTGTCTGTGGTTGGGTTCAAGAGTGTCATCGAGGGCTGTAAGGTCCCCAACGACGGCACCGAGGAGTTCGACACCGACATGATTAGGGCAAAAGCCGTTGCCAGATACCAGTTTGGGCTGGAGGTCGCCGAGGTCCTGTTCAGGGAACCCATCGAGCTGATCACCAGCAGGAAGACCGGGAAGATCAGGAATGTCATCTCCGACGGGGAGCACGTGCTCTCCATGCGTGCTGGAGACGGCCTTTACACGCTGAAAATGGAGGGCGCGAGGAGAATCATCGCATCCGTTCCCGTCCCTTACATGAGGGTCGCCGTCTCCGACGATGCCGTATCGTTCGTCAGTGAGGGCAAAAACGTGTTCGCGCAGTTCGTCCTGTCCTGCGACCCCGACATTAGACCGATGGAGGAGGTCATCATCACAGACAAAAACGACAGGCCGATCGCAATAGGCAGAGCGTTCCTTGTGGAATCCGAGATGATGGCCATGAGGAAGGGCATAGCTGTGAAGGTCAGGTCTGGGTCAGACGACGAGTGAGACCGGTTAACGGCGGCCCGTGAGAGCTGTCCACCCTCCTCGATGAATCGTCTAGTTCTTGTCCGGGTACCTCATGTTTTTCATCCTACTGGATCATCTTGGACACGTAGAGCTTCGACACACCCAGAATTTCAGCCATTTCAGGTGTCGTCACGTCTAGCTTTTCAAACATAGCATCGAACATATAGGACTCCATCATGCTCAGGACTTTCGATACATCTTCTCTCTTTTCATTAACGCCACTGCTTTCGGAGATGCGCCTAAATGTCACCACAACACCTTCCCCCGAATCGTCTATCTCAGGCGCTGGCGTTCCCTATGCCTCGCAGCAGGTCCACATCCTACTGAACCCGGTTCCGATGTTCTCTGTCATATTCACTTTTCTGTGGTAGTCACGGACCGCCATGTTGTGGGGCTTCAACCAGCCGGAGTGGATTTCTAACACCATTATATTCAGCTGCTAGGGGGACCTCACCTCGAGGCGGTAGTCAAACATCGACATCTGAATCGGCCGGATCATGTAACTGCAATAGACAATTGCATTCAAAATTGTCTCCCTGACGGCCTCAATAGGATATTCATAAACGTTATTGCGGACAAATCCACTGATGCGTCCTAAACAGCGTATATTCCTGCGCAGGAACCCATAGGCCTCCGCGATCCGGTCCATGATACTTCTCGTGTAGATCTGACAATCAAGAATCTCGACCCGTATGGGTCAGTGAGCCTGACGTAAGAGAGCTCGAACCTGTCCTTGTTGCGAGTCAGTAGCTAGAAGCTCTCGGTAGTCACATAGCACCAGCTGTGCTCGATCACGAGCCCCATCTTGATCAGCTTCTCGAAAGTCGGCTTGGTTGTTCCAGCATACCTGAACTTGTCCAGCATTATGGAGACGTATCCGTCGTCAAGCCCGCTCCTGCCGTCAGGAGCAATGGCATCCGAAACATTTTGAACGAGCTGAAGAGGAAAAGCTTTAATGTCAACTACGGGACAGTGAGTGATTCCTGAAGGAGGAGGACTTCAACCCCCAGCAGAACAAGAAGTACATCAAAAAGGGGGAGGCCAGTCCCGACAGGGACGGCCAGTTCAAGTACATCAAGATAGAGTGTAAATTGATGAAATCGATGGGTTATCTGGTGATCTTTGTAGACATGAAGAAGAGAAAGCCAATAGGGAACTACAATAACGGTGGCTCCATGTACCGGCCGAAGAGGAACCCAGGTTGGTCAACGACCATGACTTCATAGGCAACCAGGACAAGGAGGTGCTGTACGGGATCCTGGACATAGGGGCCAACAGGATCTACGTCAGTGTCAGTATCAGCGCTGAGACCGCTCAGTTCGCGGTCAACAGCATCGGACATAATAGTTGTGCATGGGCTGGGAATGCTATCCGGATGCCGGAAAGATTATGATCACAACCGACTGCAGCGGCAGCCGCGGTCGACTGTGGAAGATGTAATTCCAGAAGTTCACCGACAATACTGAGCTAAAGGTGCTGGTCAGGTATTTCTCGCCTGAAACGTCGAAGCGAAACAAGATCGAACACAGGTTGTTCTCGTTCATCGACATAAACTGGAAGGGGAAGTCATTGGATTCCCTCGAGGTAATCGTCAATTTCATCAATTCGACCACTAACCGCTCAGACCTGAAGGTGGAATGCTCCCGGACACCATAGAACATGTGAAGAGAATCGAGGTCTCAGACGAGAAAATGGAGGGCCTCAATCTCTTCAAGAACCCTTAGAGGGGAGATTGGAACTACAAGATCGTTCCTCATTAATTCCAACATTTATTTCATTACAGACCCTAAAATCAGAAGCGGATGGCAAAAAAATCAGTTCTGTGATCAACAGCAGGAAACAGGATCCACCAGTGTCCACCGAGAACAGTATTCTGATACTTACGAACCGAACGATGCGTTCATCTCAGGGAGCCGCAGAATTCTTCATCGGGTCCCATCTCGACACCTCACAATGTGATGCCAAACTGTGAAAGGAACCTGACTAGAGTTCCATCGGTAGAAGAGAGAGATGTTCTCAGTAGGAGACGACCATCTTCAGCACGAATGCTTTGAACAGAGCTCCTCACATTATCGTCTTCTCCGATGTTGGCGGACAATCTGATAATCTCATGGTAGATTACACTACTACGAATTCCACAAACATCTGGGTATACATGGCATCAGCACCCATCCCAGAGTATCTGGACTCCAACTGCGATCCTTTAAATGGTTTCAAGAACTTGTTAACGATACTGCGAATAGACAAGACATTGGTTATCAAGGCCCAATCCGTAGACCACTTTCATCATCCATTCATCATAGAGCATGTCCAGCTATTTCCT
>CAZIJM010000013.1:0-14620 GCA_964539695.1 uncultured Methanomassiliicoccales archaeon
GATCGCCTGATAAGGACATCTATGTTGTAAAACTTCATCCATCTGGCTACGGTCTTTCTCGCCTTCTTGACGGTCTCCATGGGACCGAAGTTCCCCAGTTCCTTGATGACGGTCCCATGAGATATCTCTATTTTTCCATGCGTCTGGGGGTAATAGACCCTGTTCATGGTATACTAGATCCTGTTCTTCATACACCATCTGTCCAGTTTTAATATCCATTTCCCGCCGGTGACCGAGTAGAATTTGGATCCGTGGTCCGAAAAGATCTCTCTTGGCTTACTGTCGGTCTATGACGTTCTGCATCAGTCTGATAACGTTATTCACTGACTGGCGGTTCGAAATGTAATAGGAGAGGATGCACTGCAATGGTTGTCCAAGACCCATATCAAGTGCGCTGATCGGCCATATCTTGTAGTGATTTGGAGCAGGTTGAAGCTCAGGGCGCGTTTGAACTATCCGTAAGTCTTATTTTCGCGGCGCCAGGAGGGTCCTTCGGAGGCCCTCCTGGCGTCGTATCTTATCAATAACGAAATAGGCCATGTAGACATCGTGTTTCTTCCACAACTTTTTCTGGAACTTCTAAGAGCCGAACCCCTGGTACTCTTTCATGTCGCACAGTTCGATAATCACTTTGCAAGTCCTCACATCCAAATTTCTTGATGATCTTTTTTGGATAGATAGATAGATAATGAGTCAAAAACCAACATCGGCATCTTACATTTTTATACTTCAAATTGAGAAGCTTTTCATCTTTGCAGATGCGTAACTACTTGGACACTAAACTCTTTGACGTACTGAACTTCTTCGCTACGCAGAAGCAGGATATCTTATTCTCGGCGACGACTACCTTGTACTGTAGCTTCTTCATGAAAGTCTTGGGTTTCTCATGCTTGCAACCATCGCAAACAGTCCCATGATATCTATCATACTATCAAGTATTTCCTCTACGATTCTCTTGATGCTAACCTGATTCCGATTTATTTTGTCACCACACTATGAATGGAATCCGCTTATGATCACAGTTTTATCCAGCCGATAATACTGAGTTCGCGCGTAAACACAGTATTATCGGTGTTTATAAACTGTGCAATTATAACACTAATCAACAATCTGAAATACGTTTCCGCCCATATAATGACGGAACCCAAATGGGTTCTAGAAGTGAATCTATGAAGGACATCGGAGTCGGACCCTATATATTCCCCATGCCTGTGGCTCTCATCGCCACCTACAACAACGACAGCACCGTCAATGTCATGAACATGGCCTGGGGAGGGATATGCTCGGAGAACCTTGTGGCCCTCAACCTAGATGAGACGCACAGGACATCCAAGAACATCAAGAAGAGAATGGCCTTCACCATCAGTCTGCCGGACGTCGCTCACGTAAAGGAGGCGGACTACTTCGGCACCGTCTCCGGCAACGACATTGCAGATAAGTTTCAGCGCTCCGGTCTCACCGTCAAGAGAAGCATACGCGTTGATGCCCCCGTGATTCAGGAACTCCCGGTCGCCCTGGAGTGCAGGGTGGCGGAGATTAGAAACAGCATCGAGGGGTTCCGCGTGATCGGAGAGATTGTGAACGTTCTGGCGGACGAGAGGGTCCTTGACGGCTCTGGTAGAGTCAACCTCGAGAAACTAGACCCCATCATATACGACACCTTCCAAAGCGGCTACTACGCCGTTGGCAGAAAAGTCGGTCAGGCTTGGGACTCTGGCAACGACCTCTGATCGAAACACAAATCAGGGAGGGGGGGCCAACCCGGCTAACATTCCGGTCCTGGATCGATATAGATCCGCGCTCACCATCTTCTCCCCGATCGGGCATTTCAGGTCGGAACCGAGCTTGGCAATGGTGTATTTCTGTCCGTCCTTCTTGCCGACCGGGTGGCAGAGGCCGAAATTGGGGCAGGAGATTTCATCGCACCCTGACCCGGTATACGTTATGGTAACTCCTTCCATGGCGCTCTTCTTGGGTACCGCCGCGGGTGTAGGGATCTTCTCGACCTCCACTGCCACAACCTCCCCCTCACACTCAGAGCAGGCATGCTTCTGGCTCCTAACTTTAATAACCCTGTATCTGGAGCCGGACTCAAGGTTGAAGCACACGCTCTTGAGTCTGCAATCCTTGCACTCTATTATAGATCCCAAGAAGTAGAACTCGCCGTCAACTTTAGCTTGCGGTTCGCCGATCAACGTGATCAATGCCGCGATACCACTCTCAGATGATGCCTGTGTCATGGGCGACCTTTTCGGCCACTTCCTCACTTATTCCGCCTTCGCCCAGGATGGTGAATCTATCAGACCTTATCTCATGGGCATGGGCCATGGCGTCCACCACGTCCTCCGCCGAGATCCCTAGCTCTTTGGCGGTGGTAGGAGCGCCTATCTCATGCAGCGCATCCCTGATGGCCTCCCAGTTGCCCCCGTGGAGATACATGGTCATAATGGATCCGACACCGCACTGCTCCCCGTGAAGCGCCTTGCCGGGGTGCCTCAGGTCGAGCGTGTGAGAGAACATGTGCTCTGCGCCACTGGTTGGCCTGGAACTCCCGGCGATGCTTATAGAGACCCCGGACATGATGATGGGCTTGATGGCGATCCAGACACTATCCTCCAAGTTAGGCTTGATGAGTCCACAATTGTCCACGATGGACTCCGCAGCGTACTTGGCCAGTGAGTAAGCAGTCCTACTGAAATCCACGTTTTTGAGCCTCCTGGCAAAGTCCCAGTCCATGATCGCAGTCAGGTTGGAAATAACATCGGCGCAGCCGGAGGCCAACAGGCGGTAAGGCGCCTTGACGATGACCCCGGTGTCGGCAATGACGCCCATGGGGGACGCGGATGCCACGGATTTGGAGCCAGTGTTTGACTTCAAGGACGCCCTGTTGGAAGCTATACCGTCGTGGGCGGCAGAGGTGGGAATGCTGATGAAGGGCAGGTTGAGGTCGTTGCAAACGATCTTGGTCAGGTCGATCTTGCTCCCGCCGCCGACAGCGAGGACGAAGCTGGAGCCGAACTCCCTTATCCTCTCCTTGGCAAGCCTGACGTTATCGATGGTGGCGTCACCGATCTGGACTACGTCCATATCGTAGCCGTCCATGTAGCCAAGGACGTCCCTAGCCGCGGCTTCCATAGTTCTACCACCTGTGATAACGGTGCCCACAGTACCAGTGTGGATGCCCTCGCACATCTCTATAACCGTCCCCAGAACGTCGTGCCCGGCGACGATATTCCTAGGGAGCTCAACGATCTTGACCTTCGTGAAGTCCTCCTCCATCTGCTGCTCTCCTTTCTCGGGCTATTGTCAGAGGGAGTTATAAAGGGTGGCGCGATTAAAATAGGTATGGACAAAACGCTCGTAATCTGCGGGAGCGCTGGGCGCGGAGGCATCACGGAGACCATGTGTCAATCCGCAGCCGATTATCTGAGACAGGCGGGCTCAGACGTAATGGTGGTGTTCCCGTCGGAGAAGTCCATCAGCCACTGCACGGGGTGCGGACATTGCAGGTGCGGGTCCTGCATCCTGGATGATGATATGCACATCCTGTACAAGCTGTTCTCGGAGTCCGACCTCCTGGTGCTGGCGTCCCCACTGCATTTTAACGGGCCCTCCTCCGTCCTGAAGACGGTGATGGACAGGTTCCAGATGTTCTGGTTCGACCGCAACCTGCCACATCCAGACCATGTCCTGGCGCTCCTTTGCGCAGGGAGTAACAGGCCCAATTTCTCCCCAACGGTATCCATAATGAAGGCGTTCGCCACGACCGCGGGAATGAAATGGTTAGGCCATCTGGAAGTGGTGGACACGGACCGCACCGGCGGCTCAAACGCCGACGGCTTTGTCAGGGGGTTTCTCGGTTTTCTGGACGGAGAGGCGTTATCCACATCCATCCAGGATGGTCAGGAGCAGGGGCCCTGCGAGTAAACGGAATTGCCAACGGGAACCCATCAAATATCGATCCCCACCCATCATCTGTGATTGACCCGTCCGTGTCAAGGATGCAGGGGTGGTACAGCTCCGCATCAGCGAGGCGCCTGAGAACGTCGTGGATCCCGGAGTGCCGGCCGCCCATCTCCACCGCCTCCCCTCTCACCACGAAGATCATGGGGACGAAGCTGTCCGAGACGGAAACTATGTCCTCCAGGTCATCCCGAGAGGCCACCGCGTGGAGTGGTCCCATGACCATCTCCACGCTGGTGTTGAAGGCGTCAAATAGGTCGTTCGCGTCCTCAACCCATGTCGTGAGCCAGATATCACTCCCGCGGATCCTCATCTCCTTCATGACTCTTTCAGAGAACCCCCTCATGGCTATGCTGTCCGCGTCCACCACGACGGCAGGTCTGCGCTGCTCCGACCTTGATATCCGCGACACGGCCTTGGAGAACGGGACGGAATCGGGCTCCGCCACTGGAAAGATACCCCTGAACCACGCATTGCGAGCCCTCAGACCGTCCTCTTCCCAAGTGGCAAAAATGGCTGGAATGTCCATGAACCCTGTATGGGCCGTAGTATTGAAATGTGCGCTTCCACACCGCTTAAATTATAAACGGCGTTAAGAAAAGTATAAATCCTTTCAGTACCCAACGTCACCTGGAGATTCATATGATGCAGAAATACATTTGTCCCAAATGCGGAACCGTCATCGAACTCATTTACAAGGGCGGATGCATTCCCTCTTGCTGCGGCGAGCAGATGCATCTTATCGAGGCCAAGACTGAGGATTTCATGAAGGAAAAACACGTTCCCTACATCGAGAAGCAGGACGGGGGGTTCCTTGTTAAGGTCGGCAAGGAGACTGCCCATCCCATGGTCGAGGACCACTGGATCGTTTACATCGAAATCTGCGCGGACGGCGTCAGCATGAGAAAGTACCTCAACCCTGGAGACACTCCCGAGGTCTTCTTCGAGACTGACGTGGAGAAGGTCGAGGCCTGGGAGTATTGCAACAAGCACAAGCTCTGGAAGTCCAACCAGTAAGTCGCTTTTCCTTCACCAAACATTTTGCCCCCCCCCCCCCTCTCGCGGGGATTTCCCTTTCTCTATCTCCAACCTTTCACATCAACGGTTCTATCTGTCATCATGGCCTGTTCGGTTCTTTTTTTTATCCCAGTAATGGATAACCAAGACCAGAGGTTTATACCATGGCCAAGATCGTTGAATCCACGGATGATGATGCCAAAGCAAAGGCCAGACACACCAAGATAGCCAATGAGAAAAAGCGCGCTGAAGAGAAAGAGAAGCAGAAGATCGACGACGACAAATGGAAGGCCAGGCGTGCCGAGGAGAGACGCAGAGAGGAGATTAAGAAGCTTCCTAAGGAGGAGCGCGCCAAGGCCAAGGCCGAGCTGAAGGAGCAAATCTGGCAACGCAAAGAGACCGAAAAGAGGCAAAAAGTCGAACGCAAGGCCGTAGAGAAGGCTAAGAGGGAGTCCGATAGGAAGAAGGCCAAGGTCACGAGGGTCGCCGAAGCGGAGGCGATCAAGGAGGCTAAGATCGTCGCCGAGGCTTTCAGAGAGGTACCCTTCGAGGCTCCCGAGGGGAAGGACTGATCCTCGGAGGGGGTGACCCCTCCACAAACCAATGCTAGCAACAGCCGGTCTCTTTTCTGTCGTATGTTTACAGGCCGATCGCGACCTCGGTATCTCCGTGGGAACACATGGAAGCCACCCCTGCCTCCAGGGACAATGGAGTTCCCTCCCCCTCGCAGAATTACCTCTTAAATATCTGCAGGCTGTCGCCCAGATGTGGTAACCGGTCCGTTAACACCAGAAGAAAGGATGAAGTGGGCGGCGACTTCGGACGTTGACGCCATCATCACAAGATTGAACAGCAGATTGAAAGGACACTTCAACGAGGAGGTTACGATATCACGCATCTAGTACGGGAAGAACGAGATGTCGAGCCGCAATCGCCATGAGATATTCAAGAGGCTGTATCGCTCCTTCGCTAATATCTTCGTCATAACACTAGCGATCATCGACATTCTTTGGATGGTCCTCGAACCGAACATAATCTATTTCGTCATTCTGACCACGCTGATTCTAATCGGCGGAGGAGTGACCTTTATCCAGGAGACCCGCAGCTCCAAAGCGGCTGCGAAGCTCGTGAGCATGGTCACCACGATAATGACCGTCCGCCGTGAGGGCACGGAGATCGAGATCGATTCCAAAGAGCTCGTCGTCGGTGACATCATCATCCTGGACACCGGAGACATGGTTCCCGCGGATGTCAGGATCGTGAAATCCAACCATCTCAAAGTTGACCAGTCCGCCCTGACCGGGGAGTCGAACGGGGTCGCCAAGTATTCCGAGCCCACCAACTGCAAGGAGATCCTAGGCTGCAACAATATGGCCTTTATGGGGACCAACGTTGTCGGCGGCTCGGCCGAGGCCATTGTCGTAGCCGTCGGTGACGACACCCTCTTCGGCTCCATGGCCGAGAAGCTTACCTACAAGAAGTTCCCTACCACCTATGACAAGGGCAGTAAGGCCATTGTTAACGTTCTGCTGAAGATCATGTACTGCATGGTTCCGCCGGTGTTCCTGATCATGATCGTCAGAGACTATTTGAACAACGGTATGTTCACCGTCGACGGGGTCCTCAGTGCGGTCACCTTCGCTCTCATCCTGGCCATTGGGCTGATGCCGGAGATGCTAGCTACCATTGTCTCCGCCAACCTGGCCAAGGGCTCCATAAACATGGCCAATAACAAAGTCATCGTCAAGGACGTCCACGCTATCCAGAATTTCGGCGCTATGGACGTCCTGTGCTCCGACAAGACCGGGACGCTAACGCAGAACCGTATCTCAGTCCACGACTGCAACGACATTTACAAAAACGCCAGCAGTTCGGTGGAGCTGATGTCCTGTCTGAACGCCCACAACCTGAAGTCCGCGACTAACCAGATCGACTGGGCGCTGGATGAGTACGCTAAGGAGAATAACATAATCGAGGAGATGGAGAGGTACGAGTACGTTGGGGACGTACCGTTCGATTTTATCAGGAAGAGGGCCACCGTCATTGTCAAACAGGACGAGGATGTGGACGTCATGATCTCCAAGGGGGCCATGCCCGAGATCCTATCCATCTCATCCTACTACATCGACAGTGACAAGAATATCCAGCAGCTAGATAAAAAGACCGTCAACGACATGTTGGGCCTGGTCGAGTGGTACAGCATGAGGGGGATGCGTGTACTCGGGATCACGTATAAATATATCCCGCACGGGAGGACCGAGTTCACCCAGGAGGACGAGAACGACATGATTGTCGCTGGGTTCCTGGTATTTACCGACCCTGTTAAGACCACCGCAAAGAAGGCGATCGAGGGCATGAAGGAATACGGGATCGCCGTCAAGGTCCTTACCGGTGACAATGAGTACGTGTCCAGGCATGTCTGCGAACAAATAGACATCCCCCACGAGAACATCCTAATGGGCACCGACATAAAAACCATGTCCGATGAGGACCTCCAGATTGTCGTTGAGAACACCAGTATCTTTGTGCGCCTGAGCCCCGACGACAAGTCTAGGGTGGTTCAAGCCTTGAAGGCCAATGGGCATACCGTGGGACTGATGGGCGACGGGATCAACGACGTTGTCGCCATGAAGAACGCTGACGTGAGCATCTCTGTTGACACCGGTACAGACATCGCCAAGGAGACTGCCAGCATGATCCTGCTGGAGAAGGACCTGGGCATTCTAAAGACGGGTGCCATAGAGGGGAGGAAGGTCTACGTCAATTCCATTAAGTACGTGAAGATGATCAGTTCAATCAACTTCGGATACATGTTCTCGTTGATCCTCGGAACTCTGTTCTTCAACTTCGAGCCGATGGGCGGCATTATGATCTTAATCTTCAATCTGATTAACGACTTTGCCTGCATTTTCATCTGTTGGGACAAGGTCGAAGACGAGTTCGTCAAGGAGCCGCGGAAGTGGGATGCTCCCAACCTGCGGTCGGTTATGACGCGTTATGGGCCGATGTGCGTCATTACGGATCTGATGTCATGGGCGTTCTTCATCTGGGTTGTTCTCCCGACGATAGGTCTGGACCTTCCTGCCATAGTAACTAGTGTGAGCGGGGTGGAATATGTCACGGCCGGCATCACCAACGCATCCGAAGCGGTCCTCAGCGGTTATCCTCTCAGAGACATCGAGGAGCTAGTGCCGATCATGGTGCTGTTCCAGTCCTTGTGGGTCATAGAGCAGTACTGGATGCAGGTCTGGGCCATCCACATCGTCAGGACTAACAAGCTGCCCTTCTTCCAGGTATGGTCCTCCAAGATCCTGGTAGTCACCACGATCGTGGCGTTGGGTGTCGGGACAATACTCCCGTTCTCTGGCCCCCTGTGGAAGGCAATCTCTGGATGCAGCAACCTGATCCCCGTTCCGCTGTGGGCGTTGATCTGGATGCCCTTTATTGCATGCGTCTACTTCTTTGGATCGCATGCGGTCAAGAAGCACATGCTGAAGACTGGAGGCTATTTCGCTTGTTAAGATCTCTTACCGGGCTTCGCCCGGGAATTTCATTATTTCTCGATGTAACCGATGTCATCAGTGTCCAGATGCGCGCAGGCCCTCGGCGGAGGACACAGTTTCCATGGTCTTACGCATATAGCCGATGAGGGGGAGGACGGAACTCACGGCAAACGGCCGTTCGTAGCTGATGAGAGGCATGGAATCCATGGCAAGGGTCATGTCGGTACACGAGCTAAATGCCATTGAGGGGATAACGACCTCCGGCGACCTATCATCGGGTTGATGGAAGGGGGGGGGGGGACGGCGCAGAGTGGACATTCCTAGGAGAAGATCGCCGGATATCGCGATGTCCTGGATATCATCCACACGAAATACGTTTAGATGGAACCGAACGAGAAGACGATACTCAGGATATTCTCTGTGTCAGGATCGTACTTGGACGGTCTGACAGGATACAAGGTCAGGGACAATGCGATCATTGACATCCTCCTTAACAGGACGCGCTCGGTGAGGTTTAGACCCGTGACCGCCGCCAAGACGCCCACCTTTATGAGGCAGCTCATCCGCGTATCAGGAAACGCACGACGATATGGGTGTGAACGGTCTTCTCTTGATCCCCTGCTTCATACTGGATTTCTTGTACACCCCTTTACAAACGGCAACGGGAGAGTGTCGAAGTTCCTGACTCTGCTGCTCCTATCAAGGGGTACGACGTTAGCTGATACGTCTCAAGAGACCCGCATCAGCACTGATAGGGACTCCTATTACGACATCCTCTCGGAGTTATCCAGGGGATAGCACGAGAACCGTTCCGACTACCTGTCGTTCATCACGTTCACACCGGGTGTCATCATAATGGCGTATAGGGAGTTCGATCGCATCACAGGGTCCATCACTAGGGCGTGCATCGGTAAAGTGGCAAGATCGAGAGGTTTATTCTGGACTCAGTGCTCCCGGTATCGAAATTGGAACTGTCCGCCATGCTCCCGGATGTGTTGGTCACGATCATTGAGGCGGTGCTCAGGAGGATGGTGCGCGAGAGCAAAATCAGGAAAATCGACGGGAATAAGAACGCCAGATATATCCGCTAATCGGACAACGCCTAGCCACGAGGTCGCCGATGAGAATCTTGAATAAACCTAGTGAGGGCTAAGACGGTTTGAGATATTATCATGAAAGCAACCCAAACCAATGAGAATGCCAAACTGAAAGAGATGTTGGTAGTCAGCCCCTACAACCAGTTCGCGCTCAAATCCATCCTTCATGCAGACAACATTAAAATCTTTAATACCACCCTGAGGTATGGCGAGCAGACCCCAGGAATTGCCTTGAGCTCAGATGACAAAGTCCGCAAGCAATGGCCCTCGACGATCTCAGTGTTGACATTATGGAGGTGAGGTTTGCCACGTCCTCCGAGAGGGAGACGTTGAAGAAGATCATGGACGCCGGCACCGACTGCACCGTGTGCAGCCTGGCCAAGTCTGTGAGGGGGATACAGATGCTGTGTTAAACACAAGCGTAGACTACATCCGCATATTCATCGCCACCAGCAATCTCTACTTGAAGTACAAGCTGAAGATGCCTCCGACCAGATAGTCGAGAGAGCAGTTGACACTACCGAGTACGCCAGGGAGCACGACCTGGAGGTAATGTTCTCCTGTGATGACGCCACCAGGTCCGACTCGGAGTTCATGAAAAGAATCTACGCTGTCATCCAGGATGCAGGGAGCGTCGTCCATCAATCTCCCAGACACCGTAGCGTGATCATTTCCCAAGGTATGGCTACGTCGTGTCCGAAATGAAGAATGTGCTGAGGGTGCCGATCTCCATGCACTGTTACAACGACATGGGCCTAACCGTGGCCAACACCCTGACCGATATCGAAGTCGGGATGGAGATCTACCAGGTCACTGTCAACGATATCGGTAAGAGAATTGGCAACGCGGCCCTGGAAGAGGTGATGGTCAATCTGTTCACCAACTACGAAGTGGAGATGGTAGATATGACCAAGCTGAGCCTTGTGTTCAATCTGGTGGAGAAATCACTGGGTTCCCGATTGCGTACCCGTGGTGGGCAGGAACACCTTCACCCACGAGTTCGGGATCCGCATGTACGGCGTCATGGCTAACTCCCTAACCTACGAACCCTTCAATCCCGAGATGGTCGGGCAGAGAGGCACATCGTTATCGGGAAGCACTTCGTCTGCGGCAAGTTGGAAAAGTTAAAGTCAAATTCCTGGAGGAACACATACCCGAACTGATGGCTGCCATCAAAGAGATAGCCGTCGGCGGGAAAGAGATAGACGACACCGAACTGGTCGCCATTGCCGAGAGCGTGCTGTGGAAGAGAGAGGCCAAGAAGCATATCGTCTTTCTGGACGATATCGGCATATTCATCGGCAGGAGTATAACCTCCATCACCATCGTGAATATTACTCTGGGTGGGGAGAGAAAGGTGCGTTCAAGGTGGGCGTCGACCCGGTGGACGCGGTACTAAAAGTCATATTTAAGGCCGTGAACCCGGCGATCACATTGGAGGAGTACAAGCTAGCCGCCATAAATAGGGATTTTACCAGACAGAAAAGTAAGTGAGAATGGGCAAGACTATAGTAGAGAAGATCCCTTCAAAGAAATCCAGGACCGAGGCCCGCACAAGGCAGATCGTCATGGCAAACGTCGATTATGTGATGGTTAACCGACGTCACCGGGTAGATCGCCTTTCACAAGTACGACAAATTGAACGTTTGCACCATCTACAAAGACTGCATGGTCTTTATCCCAGACTACTAAGTCCCCGCCAACGACGTGGTCTCTACCGAGCAGGCGAAGAAAATGAAGGAGTTTGCTCACACGCGTGACTTTCTCAACTGCTTCGAAATCGGGAGGAGCGAGGTTTACCACCAACTGATGGTGGAAGAAGGCTTCGCCGCCTCCGGGAGGCTTATCATCGGTGTCAACTTTCACACATGCACCCACGGAGAAATTAACGTCTTCTCTATCAGCATCGGTTCCACCGAAGCCACAGCGGCGTTTGCCACTGGCAAGCTATAGTTCAAAGTCCTCGAGACCATCAAGGTCATCGTCAAAGGGGAGTTCAGGAAGTACATGGACGGAAAGAACCCGATCTTAAAGATTATCACCGACATCGGCATGAAGGAGGTTAATTACAAGATCTTCGAATTCCACGGCAACGTGCAAAATATCCCGACCTATGACAGGCTGACCATCTCCACATGGCCATCGAGGCCGGTGGTAAGGTAAGGATATTTCTGTACGATGACCTGATCAGAGAGTACGTAAAAGACATGGTCAGGGGGAGAGTATATATCCATCGAGGCGAGCCCGGATGTGGAGTACTGCCGCATACTGGAGTACAACCTGGATGAACTAAAGCTCTTTGTATACTACCCTTCTGCCTAGCAACGGTTGCCCCGTCAAGGATACTGACGTGATCATAAACTAGGCGTCCTCGGCTTCTGTATCAACTGAAGGATTGAGGACATGAAGATCGGAGCGGAGATCGAGAAGGGAAGGAAGGTCGCACTCGGAGTCAGGTTCCTCGTCGTGCCGATTTCCCAGAAGGTCTACAGGCAGATAATCAACGAGCGCCTCGTCGACATATTCTTGGACGCGAGCGCGTTCATCTCTGTCCATCTTCGGCATGTGTCTCGGAGGTTACATAGGCATCCTCATCGCGGGCAAGAAGGCCGTGACATCCATTAACAAGAACTTCATCGGCAGGATAGGCGAAAAAACTTCTGAGGTTTACCTCTCAGGGCCCGCAGTCGTGGTGACATCGGCCATTGCCGGGAGGATCGTCACACCTGACCAGATAGGGGGAACTGAATGGATAGGATTAAGAGAAGGGTATGGATCTTCGAAGATAACGTCGACACTGACCAGATCCTACCAGCCAAAAGGCTGGTGGCCGTCAATTTGGATCACCTAAACGACTGCACCTTCGAGAGGGTCAAGCCGGGCTTCACCCAGCAAATCCAAAAGGACGACATCCTGGTAATCGGGAGGAACTTCGGCTGCGGGTTGTTCAGGGAGCAGACCCCGTATCCCTGATCGAGACAGGGTTCTTCTGCATCATAGTGGAGTCCTTTGCCAGGATCTTTTACAGAAACTCTATGAACATCAGTCTGCTCCTCGTCGAGTGAAAGGTCGATGTGAAGGAGGACATAACCGTGGAAGTTGACCTCGACAATGACAAGGTTGTCGCTGAAGGCAGAGTATATATATGTTCTCCGAGTACTCGCCGTTCATCTCCAAGCTGGTCAAGGCCAGGGGACTGGTTAACCTAGTCAAGGAGGGGAGATTCTGAAACATCTCACAATCATCCCCGTGAACGGTATCGGAAAGGAGGTCATCACCGCCAGAATGGATGTTATGGACGCCGTGTCTGAAATATCCTCGTTCCAGTACGAGCCCGAGTTCTTCGACATCGGATCAGACAGATATCTCAAGACGGGGGGAGTTCCTCATGGATGACGACATGACCGCCCTGAAGAAAAAGAATGTTATCTATTTCGAAGTCATCGATGATCCCAGGGTCAAGCTCAGCGTCCTAGAGCAGGGCATCCTGTTGATGATGAGAGCAGTGTTCGACCAATACATCAACCTCCGCCCGGTCACCAGCTGGTTCCTGCTGGTCCCCCTAAAGAGGGAGGCTCCCTTCGATATCCACTTCCTGAGAGAGAACATTGAGGACTTCTACATGGGTGCTAACGGATTCTTCGGGCAACCCCACAGAGGTTTCAAGCAACACGTCTACGTGGACAGAGCGCTGTACTCCTTGAACATCGACGCTAGGTCCAGCAACAGCGACAATTTCGCCTTCAAGATCAGGCTGCTATTCTGGATCGCCGTCACCAGGTTCGCAGACTACCGCTGTAGGTATGCCCAGCTCAGGGGCGAAAGGAAAGTCACACTGGTGAACAAGACCAATGTCATCACCAGAAAATGCAGCATGCAGAGGCAGATCTTCCAGGAGAAGGCGAGGGAATACGGCCTGGATCTGGAATTCATGTTCGTCGATATCATGGCCATGATCGTCAGGCCGGAGACATTCGGCACCATCGCTATCCTCAACCTGTTCGGGGGCGTCCTCACGGACCTGGGGATGCAGCTCCAGGGCGGTCTCAAAATGGGCAGAAGCGGAAACATCAACCCCGAGAGGGTCAGCATGTTCGAGCTCATTCATAAGTTTACGCTAGACATTGTCGGTAGAGGCATCGCGAACCTAATAGCAGTGATGTTGGTGGCGCAGATGCTCTTGAAAGAGTAGGGTTACTCCGAGGAAAACAGGATGCTCCACAACACCGCCAGAAACAGCTTGGACACTGGAAAGACCACTCCCAACTTGGGCGAAAAGCTGAGTATGGTAAAGGTCGGGAAGGCTATAACCGAGTACGTCCGCTCTCGAAAGAGTTGATGTGATGATCACCCTGGAGCTTGAAATAGACTATCCGGACGAGGCCATTGCCGCAGCGGTGATGGCCGCGCTGGACCCGGACAACGCCGAGTATGTGGAGTCCGAGCTTCAAAGATCGAAACTCCTTTTCAGGACTAAGGCAAAATCGGTGGGGACCATGAGGAACACCACAGACGACCTCATGGCCTGCATCAAGATCGCTGAGAAGGCCATAGGTATGGCATCCAGGTCAGTCGAGACGACGAGTAACTGTCCCGGATAATCTTCTTGCCGTGCATCCTGCTCCTTCGTGACGCTATTTCATCTTTGTGTATAGCTTCTCAATATTGTTGTATAATTCATCGGTACGATTCACTCAATTCAATCCGGTGAATGAAGATTTTATGAATTAATTATCTTGAACTAGTATTTTATAAATACGTATATATTCATTATATAAAATTTTTGATAAATATAAATATTAATATATTGGATGTAGTTCGTATCAGTTACCATGACGCGAGTCGAAATTAGAAAACACCCCATTTTATGGAAACAGAATAGGACGATCGCCCCGATAGAATGTCAGTAGGATGGCAAATACGTATAACAGATGCAAAATAAAATAGCCATGTTAGCGGCGGGTTCCGCCGCTGGCAAGAGAATGAACAGGGCATACTCCCTATCAAGGCGGAGACACAGACCAACAATTACTCCCGCAT
>CAZIJM010000014.1:0-14202 GCA_964539695.1 uncultured Methanomassiliicoccales archaeon
GTCCAGGAGCTGTCCCACGAGAGGGTCGTCACCGCGTTCGTGGACGGCGACAGGGGAGGCGAGCTCATCCTCAGAGAGCTCTTCCAAGTTGCTGAGGTCGACTTCGTCGCACGTGCGCCCCGCGCCCACGAGGTCGAAGAACTCACTGCCAAACAAATCATCAAGTGTTTGAGGAATAAAGTCCCTGGTGACCAGTACATGGAGATGAACGGACTGATCACCGAGCAGAGATTCCTAGAGGAGGACGAGGAGCGTCACGAGCGCAGAGAGCGCAGGAAGGACCGTGACGAGGAGCGCCGCGAAGATAGACACGAAAAGGAGCCCAAAAAGGAGCGTTTTAATAACGACGCCATCGACAAGTACAGGAAAAAGTCGGTCGAAGTACCCGCGGAGGAGCCTGAGGTCTCGGATGTTATCGAGATGCCTGCTGCAGAGAGGTCGCTCGTCGTTAAGGGCGAGACACACTTGATGGTCCGTGAGGAGCCCACCGTCGCAGAGCAGCCCATCGAGGCATCCGCCGAAGAGACTTTTATCGAGGGGACCCCGGCTGAAAAGCCCAAGAGGGCTGCCAGAGAGGAGAAGCCCAAGAAGGAGACCAAGACCAGGTCTCTGCGTGGGAAGAGGTCCAGCGACAAGGTCCTCACCTCCGAGCAGCAGCAGTTTCGCGACATGCTCCTGGATCTCTCCACAACTCACAATGCCAAGGTACTCGGAGAGGGCAACACCCTTATCCGTGAGGTTGCGGTAAAGAGCCTCGTCAATTCCTTGAAGGAGGATTCTGAGAACGTGGTCGCCATCGTCTTCGACGGTGTCATATCCCAAAGGATCCTGGATGTCTCCGCCAACAACGGTATCACTACTGTTGTTGGGACCAGGAAGGGAAATATCACTAAGATGCCTGCGGACATCACCATCTGGACCAAAGAAGACCTTTACTGAGCGAGACAGTCACATGATGGACAAGAGACCCGTTGAGACCTGGGACGACTTCGCATTGATGTCGTCCACCGAGGAGATACTAATCCCCTTCGACCCTCTGGACCGTGTCCTTGGGCAAGAGGAGGCGATCGAACTAGCCAAGATCGCCGCCAGACAGCGCAGGCACCTGCTGCTAGTTGGTCCTCCTGGGACCGGCAAGTCCATGATTGCTAGGGCGCTGTCCATGAACCTCCCCCAGCCCCACCAAGAGATCAGGGTCATTAAGAACCCCGAGAACCCGGAAAGACCATTCTTGGAGATACTGGACGCTGAGGAGGTCGAGAAGGAGGAGAGCATCCGCGCGGAATCCGTGGGGATGTTGCTGAAGCCCGAGGACGCCCCAGCCAACGTGGCGGAGCACTTGGGCTATAGGTGCAAGTCCTGCTGCAAGTACTCCTCGCCCACTGACTTGACGTGCCCCCACTGTAGTCAAAGCAAGCTGGATGGCGGTAAGCGCAGCAACCCGTTCCAGGACCTCCTGGGTGGGATGCTGGAGGTCGCCCTGCCGGAGGCCACCGTCGGGAAGGAGAAGGTGCACACCACTCGCACTCGTGATGGCGTAGAGGAAGTCGTGATATTCGAAAGGGCCGGCGATCACATCCGCATGCTGGACCAGAAGGCCATCGATAAGAGGTCGGAGCTGAAGAGGACCAGCAGTGAAAAGGTCCTGGTTAAGCTTCACAGAGATCCGTTCGTTCTCGCCACAGGGGCCTCCGAGACGGAGCTGCTAGGCGATGTGCGCCACGACCCTTACGGTGGCCACGAGAAACTGGGGACCCCCGCATACGAGAGGATCGTCGCCGGGTCCATTCACGAGGCCCACGAGGGTGTCCTATTTATCGACGAGATCTCCCATCTGGGGGAGCTGCAAAGGTACATCCTCACAGCCATGCAGGACAAGACATTCCCCATCGTAGGGAGAAACCCCCAGTCCGCCGGTGCCAGCGTCAAGGTGGACGATGTTCCCTGCGACTTTATCCTGGTGGCCGCCTGCAACATTCAGGACCTGGAGAATATTCTCTCTCCGCTGAGGTCCAGAATTATCGGAGGGGGGTACGAGGTACTGGTGGACATCGCCATGCCCGATAACCCCCACAACCGCGCCAAGTACGCCCAGTTCGTGGCCCAGGAGGTCAATCTGGACGGGCACATCCCCCACGCTGATGTGGAGGCGGTGGAGCTAATCATCCAGGAGGGTAAGGCCCGCGCGAAAGCGGATAACCAGGGTAATTCCCTGACCCTCAGGCTCAGGGAGTTAGGCGGCCTCATACGTGCCGCTGGGGACATCGCCGTCATGGAGGAGTCCCCAGTCATCACCGGGGACCACATCCGCAGGGCGCTCAGGAGATCCAGGAGTGTGGAAGACCAGATCCGCGAGAGATACGGCTCCTACAATAAGGGCCTGTCCAAGGACGTGACCTCCGCGCAGAAAGAAAGGTCCTCCTACTACTACCAGACCGAACACCTGGACGACACGATGTTCAATTGAAAAAAACACGGTGGCGGGTATCGTTCCATCACTCCTTCCCCATCCGCTATCCAGGTTCCGACAGTTTGTGAAGGTACCGAGCAATAGATGGTACTGTTATTAACATAGCACACATTCAGTAGTTCGTGGTCCATCAAAGCATCCGCACAACAATCCTGACCGTTCTCGTTCTAACGGTAGCCGCCCTGGTGGCATCAGTGACCGCGGAGCCCGCTAAGGCCTCCTCCCCGGACCAGGATCTCATCAATATGTACGGGTACGCCGACTACATCATAACCGAAGGGACCAGGTCCTCGGTGAACATCACCTATAGAGAATGCGTCAACGACGGCACTTGCGAGTGGGCTGTGCGTTCGATATCGCAGGGTTCCAGTCTCAGTCTGACCCAACTCTCCGCTCTTGACGGGAGCCTTAGCGTTGTCATGACCGGTGGTACCCTAGGAAATCTCACCCTGATACAGACCGACTCCCTCCAGGACATCACAAGAACCGATATAGAGTTCAAGATGCTGGGAGGAGAGTTGGCCAACCTCAGGATGCTGACCGTGCCATCCTACCTAGAGTCGAGGCTAGAAAACTCGTACATCCTCATGTTCGGTCCTCTGGGCGACATTACGTTGGATCTTCAGACTGGCCGTATAGGCGATCTCGTCCCCACCGAGGACATGATCTCTGTCGGAATGATGACTGTCCTCATCGGGGACGAGATGTCCATAGATAGGATGCTGACCTCCGGGTCCAACGGGAGGTACGACATCATCTTGGTCCGTCTTCTGGGCGGGACGGTGGGCTACATGTCCAACGATAAGTCCGTGGTAGGGGTGCTGACCTATGAGTTCGAGAGCGGCTCGATGGACTATTTCAGTATCGGAGCCAATTCAGAGGCGGGAAACAACAATCTCCTGTCTGCAATGAGCACATTTTATGTTCAGGGCGACGTCACGGTACGGGTGGACAACTCAGTGACAATTCGCCAAGCCATCATCGGTGCGGGAATTTTAGACACGCCGTCCGTGTTGTGGAACGGGGACATGCCGAACTCTTACTCATCCAAGAATATAGAGATCGACGCCCCCGGGATGGCCATCAGCCCCGACACCTGCTTCTTCACATCTAACAGGACCCACAGCAATGTCTACTTCTTCAGCACCTACACCGTCGGCGGCACGCTAAGGACACGCTCCATCAGCACGAACTACTATTCTGGCTCCACGCAGATGTCTGTATATGGGGAGGACGGCATCTGGGCCTCGGCCACAGACATGAGTATTCAGGTCGGGCATTACCTGTACCTGAATACCATGCTTACCATCTACTCTAACTCGGTCTTCACGGTGGAGCCGGGCGGGAGGCTGGTCACCGCTGGCCACATGCTCCTATTGGGTGTCCTGATGAATAATGGTGACGTGCTTAACAGCGGCGTCATCGAGAAGAGGGAGGGCGGTGACATCCAGGGATTCTCGGTGATGGGAGATGGCTTTGTGGCGTACGGCATCAACGTGAATACTACCGATGGGATGATTGAAGTTATGGCTTCCGACGACGACACTGTGATTCTTAAAACCGACGGAACGGTTTACATCGGCCCCATATCCGCGCTCCTCAAGGGAGGAGACAGGGGGGTCGTTATCACCGTTCCGAACACGGTCTACGTGAGCGGGAGCGAGTTCATGATAGGCCTCAAGGAGCTGGAGAACGGAGATTACATCTCCGGCTATGAACTGACAACCACAGGCATCGACTGCAATGTCCTGGAGTCGCTGAGCATTGAGGTAACCGTGCCTTGCGCTGTATCCTCGGACATGAAATGCTACGTCTACCACCAGGGATCCGACGGCACATACCAAGTGATGGAGGTCATCGACAGGTCCTATGGGGAGATCATGTTCCTAGCGTCAGGGCTCGGCGAATATTACCTTTCCACAGTTCCGCCAGACGGCGAGGTGAAATCCGGCCTTGACGAGAATACTCTGAACATCTGCCTGGCAGTGATCATCGTCATCGTCGGCGCGGTCGTGGTGTACATCTTGCTTAAGAAGGATCGAGCCCAGAGCCGAGGACCGATGACACCATCCTGTACCCGTCGCCGCCATCGTTGTAGAACCCGGGAAGGCTCTCAAAGACCGAGAAGCCATGGTGGGTGTAGAATTCGATGGCGAATTTGTTGGTAGTTCTCACCTCGAGTTGTATCGTTGAGATCCCCTCTATCACGCATGCCCGCCTGAGGGCAGTCAGGAGGGAGGTACCCACACCTACTCCCCTGGACCTGAAGTCCACCGCCAGTAGGGAGACGGAAGCCCTGCCGTTATCAAGCCTAGCACCGCACAGTGCCCCGACGATCCCGCCGGTGACGGACTCAGCGACGAACTGTCCCTCCGGCCACTGGGCCAGGAAGAACGCTATCACATCTGGGGCGAAGTAGTTGTCGAGATTGAGGTTGAGGACGGCAAAAACGCTGTCGATGTCCTTCGCCGTCATTTTACGTATACAGTGCGTCTGAATCACTTCTCCTTGGTCAACCTCTTACTCTTGTTCCCTGACTTGTTAACCGTCCCGACAACAGCCAGGAGAATTACTATGATCAGAATGATTATGACAGGTATTCGTCGAGCTTTTCAAGGTCTACATCGTCGAATGACACCGTAGTGTCGACGGTATACTCCCTCGACATAGTGATAGTAATCATTTCATTCGACACTGTGACAGTGAGCTTAAACATTCCCGCGTCCCTTGTGAGGGTCGAGGTGTGGA
The DNA here is from genome assembly GCA_964539695.1 of uncultured Methanomassiliicoccales archaeon. Taxonomy (GTDB): domain Archaea; phylum Thermoplasmatota; class Thermoplasmata; order Methanomassiliicoccales; family Methanomethylophilaceae; genus Methanoprimaticola. Next base: position 5,219 of record CAZIJM010000014.1, read on the forward strand.
TTAAGCGGATCACATAGATAGTGACGATGTTGGAATCGTCGTCGAAGTCCCACACGTAAGTGTAGTCACCGAATTCCAGGGACACGCTCACAATGAATACGATCTCCTCCTTCGCGCGGTAGGAGAACTCGATCTGCGTCACGTCGATTCCGAATCCGTTGAAGTCGTAGTACTCATAGAAGTCGGCCAGGAATACCTTGACGAAGAAGTCCGCTACATACTGGGAGTGGATGGCCACCGTGCCTTCCCTGTTGTTGTGGAACGAGTTGGGCGTTCAGTTCACGAACAAAATGATGGCCACATCATACGAGACGATCCTCTTGTTGTAGATATAAAGGGTGGTGACAGTTGCGACGGGGATAAACGTGGTCTCGTTGATAACCAGCTCCGTGTCGCTATAGTTCGTGATCCCGGTGCCTATGATGAGCCTGCAGTCCATGCGCTCAGCGGCCTTTTGCGTCATATAGGTAAGAGGGAATTCGTAGTCCAGGTCCGGTAGGTTTTGCTCAGATTCTGCTGCTTCGAGTACAGCCTCTCGATAGCGGCGTTGATGTAGTGCTCGATGTCAACGCGGACTAGCGACGGGGCGTCATTGATCCTGTCTCCCACGAAGGTGACGGTGAAGCCCGGCGGGCAGTCCCCGTTACAGACTCCAGTTGTTCAATATTGTCGGTCAGGAGTAACTATTAACGATGTCGTCGATTCCAAGCCTCATTCCCACGTCGGTATATATTTTAGCGAGGTCTCCGAAGAGCATCACGGTTTTCCTCACGCAAGTGGTTTTCAGCATGGAGATGGTCTCAGCGGTATTACTCTTTACCATGTCGAAAACGATGATATGCCCCAAGTACTTCCCGTTCACGACCACGTGTATGTTAGTGCCGACAACCTCTTTGGCGCAGTACTCCACACCGATCTCATCCATGAGCCTGTGGTTGCCCACATGAATCCTCCTCCCGCGAATGACGGCCTTGACCTCCTTGCTGGAGTCTCCTGCGTCGACTTCACAACGAAGGTGTAGAACCCGGACGGGTATATCTCCTGGATGGATTGAAGATGGGGTGGTTGGACACGGACTCTGCCTCTGCCGCCATCCTGAGGAACTCCTCTTGAGGACGTCGATGGTGTGGATGTCGGAGACTTTGAACTCGCCTTCGGTGAGGGTGCCGGTCTTGCCGAACACCACGATGTCTGTCTTGGCTAGGGCCTCCAAGTAGTTGCCGCCCTTGATCAGGATGCCCATCTTGGATGCTGCCCCGATGCCGTATAAGCAGCTCAGCGGGACAGAGATCACGAAGACGCAGGGACAGGAGACCACCAAGAATGTGAACGCCCTGTACACCCAAAAGGTCCAGTTGCCCAGAATAATGCTGGACACGACAGCGATCAGCAGCGCGGCGACGACTACGGTTGGGGTGTAATACTTGACAACCCTTGTGATGAACTTCTCGGTGAGACCCCCCAGAGATAAACTCCTTCACCAGCTCCAGCACCTTGGTCACGGTGGAGCCCTTGTACTCCCTGGAGACCTCAACAGTGATCTCGGATAACAGGTTGATAGTCCCCAATACTACATCAGTCCCGGGGAAGACATCCTGGGCATCGACTCGTCGGTGAGGGCGCGGGTGTCCAGGATGGAGACGCCGTCGAGGATCTTACCGTCCAGTGGGATCTTTTCGCAGGGTATCACGACAATGATGTCCTGGCGGAGACCTCCTCCGAGTCCACCGTTTCGAGGGACCCGTCCCTTCATGGACGTGAAAGACCTCGGGATGGACATCCATCAGCTCGGTGATGGACTGTCTGGTCTTCTTCACGGCGTGATTCTCGAACCAGACACCCACCTAGAAGAACGGTGTGACAGTGATGGCTCGGGGAACATGGCATTCTCCACGCCGGGAACGGCGGACAAGAGGAATGCCCCCACAGTGACAATTGTCATCAAGAAGTACTTGTTGAAGACTTGCCCATGGGTTATGCTGTAAGCAGCCTTCAGGAGGACGTTGTATCTGATAACAAGGTAAGCCGGCAAAACACCGCCAGCTGAACTAGCTCGGACGCATCGACGATGTAATGCAGGACAAGGCCGATTGCAAAAAGCACGACGCTAACGACCACCTCCATGTGAAAATCTTCATCCTATTGCCCTCGTTTAATTTTTTTACGTCGACGTTCCCCTCGATCTTCTTAGCGATCTTCATCGCCTTCTCGATGATGATGTCTATCTTGTTCTCAGCGACGATAGTCATCTTCTGGGTCATGAAGGTCATGTTGGTCTCCTTGACTCCAGAAAGCTTCTGAACCTCGTTCTCGATATTGGCGGCGTAATTGGCGCAGTCCAGACCTTAATTTTGAGCACAACTTTCATTGGTTATGGATTAATTGAATAATGAGCAAGTATTCGACTATATTAAAATATCGGGCTAGAAAACCATCATATTGGAGCCGATTGAGTAAGATCTGATAACTCGTGTCACCGGGTCTTACCCGATTAGCATTTAAGATATTTATGCTAGGCATACAAATATGGTTGGCATGACCGCGGAGGGCAACGTTTCAATGCTCTTGAAGGACCCCAGGAAGGTCATCCGCGCCATAGCCAGCCTGTTGCTAATAGCGCTTCTGGTCGTCCAGGTCAACATCATTGCGGACAGAGCCTGGTGCTCAGGACTGGAAACAGACGAGTTGTCGACCATATCCTTGTACACACCGTTGTATAAAGTCATCACTGGACTGGTTACGGGGCTCGGTATCGGGGCGGTCGCGGTCATATCTAGGCACATCGAGGCCGGGGATCACGACGGGTCCTCGGGAAACGCCCTTCAGGTCCTTTTGTTCGGCTTTATCTTCGGCATCGCCCTCATACCATTCATGGTCTTTCTGTGCGAGGATATGCTTGTCCTCATCGGATTAGGGGATATCATCTGAGTGTCCTACGACTACATGATATGGATTATGGCCGGGACCCCGTGCTGGTGCTTAACAACGTGGTAGCGGAGATGATCAAGGGCGAGGAGGTGGCCAGAAAAGCCACAGTGATAATGACGGTGATGACCGTTGCCGACAAGTTCTAGACCCTATCTTGACCTACGGTTTAGACATGGGGATTGCCGGCACCTTTGTTGCCACCGTGCTAGTCACGGTCCTTTTCACCGTCTTCGGGCTGTAGTACTACCGCGGGACTAGTTATATCCGCTTGAGTTCTGGAAGATACGAGCAGACGGTCGCTGGATGGCTATAGTCATGCGTGCCAGCGTCTTGCATATGGCAGAGTATACCATCATATACGCTATGAACCTGGTTCTGAACTACCTGGTTATCTAGTGTGTCGGGTCCGAGGGCCTGACTGTATGCTCCGTGCCCAGCAGGTTGTTAACATAGTCCTTCTCTCGGCCCATATCGGTTCTGCCTTGGTGCCGGTAACGTCTGCCACTTACGGCAGGGTGACGCCCCTAGGATGAAGGACCTACCGCTACTCCTCATCTTCTCAGGATGGATAGTTTTCCTGCTCACCGCGCTGCTCTTCATCATCCCAACCCGTTTTTGTACCTATTTACCTACTCCGATGGTACCCAGTATCAGAAGGAATATGACCGAGGTCCTGAGGATATACAACCTGTGTATCCCATTCTACTGCATCATCCCGCTGGATTCTAGCATGCTCCAGGATATGGCCCTGCCTAACCGATCTCTGGGTATGGCGCTGGTCAGGAATCTGATGTTTATTGCGACGTATGCCGTGGCCGCTACGGTCTCCCTGTACTGGATCTATTGAGACGCGGGTTCGGCTCCATGGTCGGAAGCGTCATAGCGTACCTGCTCACCTACAGGGGACTAGGTGGAATAGGCAGGACGCCCCACCCTGTTGAAGGTGTGTGGTTTCAATCTATTCATCAACTCATTGCAGAGGTTTCTCCCTCCTGAAACACATTAACCAGTCGAGGCGATACACATCAGGGTTGTTGAACTCCACCTGTTCCTTGGCTGTACTGCAGGATTCGGTCATGAGATGATAATCTTATCCTCTAGCTTCTAGTCCGCGGGGGTGGCGCAATTGTCGGCACCAGCCTTCTGGAGGGTGACGATGATCCTTTTGATCTCGTTAAAGTTCTTTTTAGGGACAAAAAGGTAGACGGTCACTAATTTTGTCCACAGAGTCGATGAAGAACACCGACTTAACGGCTTAGGTATTGGAGGCGCCAGGCTGGGTCATGTCGTACTTTTTAACGACCTCTGTCCTGATGTCCTTGATCAGCGAAAATGTGACCTCCGGGTTCTTAATCCCGTTCCATTTTAGCTTTTGGATCTTTCTAAGCCATGCGATGTGGACACAGAGGGTGTCCACGGACAGCCTCACCAACTTTGTATTGAGGGCTTTGAACTCGTCGAGTATCGAAGCGAAAGTCACGAACTCAATCTTGCACACCGGCGTGAAGTTCGCGGAGTGTAAGAAGAGTATGACCCACTTCTCCTTGTACAGATGTTTCTCATGGTGACGTACTAAGACACCGAGCAAATCGGTGCGACAAACGCCTCTTTTGAACGGATTCCGACCGATTCGATCGTTTTCCGGACTTGTTTTTAGATCCACAATCCTCAGTAGAGGGTCGCAAGTGCACATTTTTGTCATTTTGAACTATGGAAAGATGAGTTTATATAGTACATTATATATGTGTAACATATTATATTTCAGGAGATTTTCATAGAGGTACCGGAGGAAATCAGAAGATCGAGAGACCGAGGAACATGGTGGTCATGAAGAACAAGACGAACTATCTGAAGAAGTACGTGGTCTGCGAGAAAAGGGTACAAAATACATCAGCGACTCCAATCTATCGCTGATAAACGGAGCCGTCATCGGGTATATCGTCGACAACATGTACGTACCGCTGCTTCCCGAGTCGCTTCTTTCCGGCCCAGGTGGAAAAGAACCGCTTTCCGACCTTCTGGAGAGTGTCAGCATGGACAAGGCCAAGAAGCGGATATTCTTCGGCTTCCGGGTCCGGAGGATAGGGACGAACCCATCTGCTGATCAACGGGTATTTCAAAACCGATGGCTCTAAAGTTAATGACTCGATGTGGTATTCGCGCAAGGCTGCAATCAGAAAGCACAAGGACATCTCCTTCATCTACGCCTACAACCTGGAGACGAGAGAGATAGTCGCTTCCAGGTATTCCCCGGGAACAGCCCAGACTAGGTGGACTACAGGGGGTTCTTGGAAGACAATGACAAGCATGGTGTTATCATCATTGACAAGGAGTTCCCTTCGTTGAAGATCAGGGTGGTCATAAAGGACCGCCCTGATTTTTATTACATCGGGTTTTCAAGGATAACAGTGAGGTCATCAATAAATACGATCTGGACTTCGAGGCTTCCCTCAAGGGCTTCGATCGTAGATCCTGTACAAGAAGGCGGCGGCCAAAGGCCGCTGCCTGTATACTTTCAAGGACTTGTCCCTAGTCTTCGAGTAGGCGAAAAACATCATGACCAGGATAGACCATAGCAAGAAATTCAATCTAAAGTAATTCGAAAGGAAGTTCTCCAAAGCCAAGGTGCTGGTCTTCGAATCAGACCTGGAGCCAGAAGCGGTTTACCGCATCTACGAAGATCGCTGGGAGACTGAGATGGTCTTCAATTGGTTTGACAACAGCCTGAAGTTAAACGACATCAGGGCCCAGGAGGATTTTAGTCTGATCGGGAATGAGTTCATTAACACCATTGCGTCCATGGTCTTCAGAAAGATCCTCGACTTATTCGCCGACACCGGGGTGCTGGACAATATAACCTATGGGGATGCTATAGAAAGCCTGTCCGAGGTCTGAAGGGAAAGTCGACGCCCCGGAGGAGGCGTCGACCGATAGTGAATACCAGACACACGGGCTGAAGAAGAATATGGAGCTGATGGAAAGGCTGAATCTGTCTAGACTGAAGTCTGAACCGTCCCCAAAGAAGAGGGGAAAATTAAAAAAAAGTGCCTGAAGAGTCGGAGGTCAAGATGCCCTACGGACGTCTGAAGAAGACGTCTCAAGATAAGTGCTTAGTACCGTAACAAAGGAAATTTCTGATACACGTGTCTGACTTCCCGGTATTGTTCGTCAGCGTTCTCATGGCCTCCAAGCCCACTGGTATCTCTATCCTGTACAAATCACAGAGATAGACACCTGTCGAAGGTGGATTCAATAGATGAGAACAGCCCCGAATTGATTGCCAAAGTCATGATGCAACTCATCATGTCCTTCACCAACATACCAAACGAACAATGAAGATCAAAACCAAGGCCGATGCGGCGCTATATGTTATCCAGCAAATAGATGTCGTTGTAGCTCCGGGTGCCGATCTTCAAAAAGTTGATGAGGGATTCATCTCCTCGCGTATGCGATGATGCTCTGAGTGTGGCTTCATAGAAGTCTTGGGGATCACGACCCCTGTATCAGGGTCGTCTTCCAACGTACTTGTTGACTGTCTTCTTCTCATCAATTATACGCGATGTGTTCATGTAGGTGTAATATTGCTCGTTCTTTTCGCGAATCTGCAATTTAGGACTGTCCGGAACTGTCTTTCTAGCCAACCCAATTGCCCCATAGCGTTACTATAGGGTAATTTTCCATAAAGGTTTGACTAGCATATTCTTTAGCTCGAAAAATTAGACTCGATTCCGCACATTACTAAAAATCAGTTTGGAAAGTGCGATAGTTTTTACTGGATTTTTCATAAAAAATCTGCGGAATTCGATTCCGTATATGGGACGTGGGCTACAGGTCTCCCCTAACAGCATTGGAAATACGTCCACCTAAAACAAAGAATAAAATCAGTAAACAGATAACGTAAACAATCAGCCCATAGGGCCGTTCAAACCTGTTCAATCTCATAGGGATTCCCATGGATAAAAAGATCGTGGACGTTAACGAACTGCACGTGAAAGATATACCCATCGTCGGGGGGAAGGGCGCGAACCTCGGCGAACTCACTAACGCTGGTTTCCCGGTCCCCGAGGCCTTCGTCCTCACTACCGCCGCCTACGACTACTTCATCCAGAGCAACAATATCATGGAGATGATCAACAGCGAGCTCGCCGAGATCGACAGGAACTCCGACGATAGCCTAGCGGCCGCCTCTGACAAGATTAGGATGATATTCGAGGAGTGCGAAATCCCCCAGGACTTGAAGAAGGAGATCGTGTCCAGGTACAGGATTCTCATCCCCAAAGGGAAGGTTGGGTTCGTCGCCATTAGGTCCAGCGCCACTGCCGAAGATCTACCTGACGCCAGCTTCGCTGGACAACAGGAGACCTACCTCAACGTCCGCGACGAGGAAGACCTCTTTGACAAGATTAGGAAATGCTGGTCCTCCCTCTTCACCGCCAGGGCCATCGCCTACCGCGAAAAGCAGGGATTCGCACACAAGGACGTCAAGCTCGCCGTCATCGTCCAGAAGATGGTCAATTCCGAATTCTCCGGGATCGTGTTCACCGTGGACCCCAACAGCGGAGCTAAGCAAATCGTCATCGAGGCCAGCTACGGGCTCGGCGAGGCCATCGTGGGTGGGGAGGTCACCCCCGACACCTACGTAGTCGATAAGTAGAAGATGGAGATCCTAAAGAAGAGGATATCCACGCAGACCTGGAAGTACATCCGTGGTCCTGAGGGCGGTGTCGTGAGACAGGATATGCCCAAGAACATGATTAAGACTCAGAAAATCCCTGACGCCCGCATCCAGGAGATCGCCGAGATCGGAAGGCAGATTGAGATCCACTACGAGAAGCCCATGGACATGGAGTGGTGCGTGGAGGACGACAAAGCATACATCGTACAGGCCAGACCGATTACCGCCACAGGGAACTCCGCGACCAATGAGTCCATCGGCGGCAACGTCAGTAGCGAAAACATCATGGCCACCGGACTGGGAGCCAGTCCTGGACTCGCCACCGGCAGGGTCGTCATTTACAACACCAGCATGAGCCTTGACACGGTCAAAGAGGGCGATGTGCTAGTGACAAAGATGACTATGCCCGACATGGTCCCCGCTATGAACAGGGCTGCCGCCATCGTCACCGACGAGGGCGGGATGACATGCCACGCCGCCATTATCTCCAGGGAGCTCGGCACCCCTTGCGTCGTCGGCACCAGTAACGCCACTGATATCCTGAAAGACGGCATGGAGGTCACCGTCGACGGGACTACCGGGACGGTCTACAAGGGCATCCTGAAGAAAGCCGTAGAGCAGGAGTCTGAGTCCTCCGCGTCCGTCGTTTCTGTCTCCGCCGAATACATCCCCATTACAGGGACTAAAGTCATGGTTAACATGTCCATGCCCGCCAAGGCCGAGGAGATCGCCAAACTCCAGTGTGACGGCGTCGGCCTCATGCGCAGCGAGTTCCTTTTTACCAACTACATCGGCGAACACCCCTGCGCCGTCATCGAGGAAGGCAGAAAGGAGGAGCTGATAAACAAGCTGGCTGAGGGCATCGCCAAGGTCTGCAGGGCGTTCTATCCCAGACCCATCACCCTCAGGACCTCCGACTTCAAAACTAATGAGTACCGCGACATGAAGGGCGGTGCCGACAACGAACCTAACGAGGATAATCCCATGATCGGGTGGAGAGGCTGCTCCAGGTATGTCTCCGATAGCTATCGTGAAGCGTTCATGTGCGAGCTCAGGGCCATCAAGAAGGTCAGGGACGAGATGGGACTCAAGAACCTCAACATGATGCTCCCATTCGTCAGGACCATCGAAGAAGTCGAAGATATTACTGACATGATGAGGTCCGTTGACCTCAGGCGGAACAAGGACTTCAAACTCTACTTCATGGCCGAGGTTCCCGTGAATATCTTCATGGCCGACAAGTTTTGTAAATACTGTGACTGGTTCTCCATCGGGTCCAATGACCTGACCCAATTAATTATGGGGAGCGACAGGGACTCCGACATTCTCGGGCACATGGGTTACTTCGACGAGAGGAACGAGGGCGTCAAGAGAGCCATTG
>CAZIJM010000015.1:0-14190 GCA_964539695.1 uncultured Methanomassiliicoccales archaeon
TGCTTCCTGTTCATCGACCTAGAGGTTTGCTTCCAATTTTTTTCAGATTCCGCTTCATTACAGACACCCTTGTCATTGGCTGACGATTTCCACTGTTAAATCTGTAGAAAACTTTCACTTCTAAAACTCACCTCCATGCTAGACACACTTTTCCACCACCAATAGATGTAGTGCATCTGCCATATTCACTCTCACTCTCCTTTTCGAAATCGAATCTGACGAGGCCGATTCTCTTGTAGTCGTAGATTTTTCGATCATTGTCCACGACCTTGCTCGGTGGATGTAGACTTTTTACTTTTTTATCCTCCCTGTACGATCTGGTGGCGTTCGCGTACTTACCACTGCCCGTGTATGTCCGGTGTATGCATTTGATATACCCTGGATATAAAGTTATACTCATAAGCAAAATCAAGTATTTTGAAACATTGAATTTAGAACATCAAAAATTAAATTGTTTAAATATGAACATTGATCAAATGGTGTACGGAGGATAAACAAGCTAGAGGCGTAAATTCAATCAAGTCTAGAAACTCAAATTTAATTATTTAAATTCGATTTCAAAATTAACTTAAATACTTTTTAACCAATTTTAGAGTTGGATGAGTTTTCTGCCTGGATATTCAATCCAACCCTCTTTCTTAATTAAATACCTCACAAAGGATAAAATAATCAGCTTCGTTCCCATAGGGTCACGAAGCGAAAGGAGGAATCAAGAAATGAGCAAGGAGGAGATTCTCGATAATCTTGCTAATGCGGTCATCAACTGCAAGGCCGATCTTTCCAAAGCCGCAGCCGAGGCCGCCCTGGCCGAGGGTATAGATGCTGTGGAGGCCATCAACAATGGACTCGTAAAGGGAATGAACGTGATCGGTGACAAGTACGCCGCCCACCAGATCTATCTTCCCCAGGTCCTGGTAGCCGCCCACGCCATGTACGCCGGGCTCGATGTCCTGCTCCCTGCCATCCCCAAGGAGGACCTAGCCGATGCCAAGAAGGCCTCCGCTTGTGTGGTGGAGGGCGATGTGCATGACATCGGTAAGAACATCGTCAAGACCATGTTGACTGCCGGCGGCTATATCGTCAACGACCTCGGTAAGGATGTGCCACCTGCATCCATCGCCGACTCCGTCAAAGAGAACGGTACCGATATCCTATGTCTATCCACCCTGATGACACCTACTATGGACAACATGAAGGCCACCATCGACGTCCTGAAGGAGCAGGGCACCCGTGGAAAAGTCACTATCACCATCGGCGGTCCGCCCACCTCCCCATCCTTCGCGGAGGAGATCGGCGCGGATCATAGGGACAACAATGCTCAAGACTGCGTCAACTGGCTCAAGGGGGCAATCTGATATGGTGATGACTCCCTATGAGAGAGCCTTTGCAGCCATAAAAAATGAACCTGTGGACGAGCTCGCTGCCTCCCCCCTTGCGCTAGGGCTATGCAGGAGGCTCATGCCCAGGACCGTCACATATAAGGAGTGGGCCTCCGACCCCAACCTCTGTGCTCAGTCTTTTGTTAAGGGTGTCGAACGGTGGAAACTTCCCTATACGGTTACGCTAATCGACCTGTCTATCACTGCTCACGATTTGGGTGCCCACGTGAGGATGGACACCGAGAACACACCCTTCGTCGACGAGCACATTATCCATGACATGGAGGATTATGACAAGATTGTTTGCCCTGACATCACTAAAGGCCGCATCGGCGGCCTAGTGGAGATGAACAGGCTACTGCACCCCGGCATCGCCGGTAAGTCCGTGCACGTCGCGTTCCTGGAGGGACCTCTTCTGACACTGACCCAGGCTGGAGGTGCCGAGCGCGTATTCATGGACATGTTTACTGACTCCGCGCCGGTGCACAAGGCCCTGGGCGAGACCACTAAGCTGTGCACAAAGACCGCTAAGGCTATTGCCGAAGCCGGATCCGAAGCCCTGTGCTGGGACTACCTCTGGGGTAACTACTCTTGCTTGGGAGACCCTGAGTACGCTGAGTTCGAGGGTGACAAGTACGCTATCGAGTGCAACAAGGTGACTCGCGATGCCGGTATGGGCCTGGCCGTTCACAATTGTGCCGACCTACCCCACTTGGACACCCAGATTAAAAAGTTCGGCATCGATGTGTATTCCATGGCCTATTACCCCCTGATCCCCGGTAGCCCCACTGCTGCCGAGACCATTGAGAATGGGTACGCGGACAGCTGCTTACTCATGGGCAACATCGACCCTCAGATGTTTATCAGGTCGTCGGTTGAGCAGATTACTAATGTGACCAAAGATCTATGCCAGGAGGTCAAGACTGCCCTGTGCAAGAAGGGCCTCAATTCCAGATACTGCATTTCCTCCGGTTGTGAAGTCCCGCCAGACCTCGAAACCAAGCTGGAGAACGTTGATGCGGTCATGGCCGCCGTCAGCCAGTACGGGAAAATGTAAGTTCCTCTCAGAGGTCTCATACAAAACTCCTTACCCTCGCCCATGTGACGGTTTAAATATTTAGAAAAAGAGGTGGAGTACAATGGCAAACCCTTACTTCGATGCTATGAAAGCCCGCGGGTTCTCCTACAACACGACGGCCTCCGTGAGGAAGCTGAGATGCCCCCGGTGCGGCTTCGAGTTCTCCCTGGTGTATGCCAGAGCGATAGCCTGCCAGGGGTGCTCCGAGGCCGTACGCGGATGTCCAAAGGTCCGTTGCGCCAAGTGCGATGCGGAATTCCCCATCAGCGTATCTCAGGATGTGCACGGCAAAGTCCAGGAGAGGACCTTGGCCGACCACATCACCAGGATCGTGGGCGAGAGAAACCATGATCTTGGCGTGGTCTCCAACAACAGATGACCACAGTCTGCTCGCCCGGATCCATACTCCGGGACGGAATTTTCCTCCGGGCTAATGGGAGCCCCAATCCCATTACACCCGTCCCCCTGCCAGGGCGGGCCATACGGTGATCTAATGGTTATAGGGCTCGGATTCGACACAGGCGGCACTTACACGGACGCGGTCCTGATGGACCTCGATACCAGGAATATTATCTACAAAGCCAAGTCAATGACCACACGGGAAGATCTATGCATAGGCATACGTGGGTCTATAGCCGGCTTCGACAGAGAGTTACTGAAGAAGGTTGGGATCGTCTCTTTATCCTCGACACTAGCCACCAACTCGGTAGTTGAAGGAAAGGGGTGCAGGGTGGCCCTCATTTGTATCGGCATGGAGTACAACCGTTCTGTGCCCGCGGACCACTCCGTCGTTATAGAGGGGGGCCATGACCTTAAGGGAAACGAAGCGAAACCCCTGGACGAGAGGGCCGCCAGAGAGTTCTTGGAGTCCATGAGGGGACGTGTAGATGGCCTGACCGTCACAGGGTACATGGCGGTACGCAACCCAGACCATGAGCGTAGGGTGAAGATCCTAGCCAAGGAGATTCTGGATGTGCCGGTCATCTGTGGGCATGAGCTCTCATCTACTCTAGGATTCAACGAGCGCACTGCTACCTGCATCATGAACGCTAGGCTAGTGCCCATCATCAGCGAGCTCATAGCCTCTATGCGCGATGTCATGGCGGAGAATGGCATCCGTGCCCCGCTGATGATCGTCAGAGGCGACGGATCCCTGATGAACGAGGCCATCGCCAGGGAGAGGCCGGTGGAGACTATCCTTAGCGGTCCCGCTGCGAGCCTGATAGGTGCTATGTACATCACTGGCAAGCGTGACGCCATAGTCATGGACATGGGTGGCACTACCACCGACATCGGCATCCTCAGGGACGGGAAGCCCCGTCTGGAGCCTGAGGGGGCCATTATAGACGGAAAGAGAACCAGGGTTGTGGCTGCGGAGATTGCCACCTCTGGCATAGGTGGTGACAGCAGGATCTTTGTCAACGGCAACAATGTGTACCTGAGCTCTCTCCGTGTGTACCCCATATGCATGGCCGCATCGAGATGGGACTGCGTCAAGGAGCAGATGGGGTCCCTGGCCAACGTCGTCACCAATCCCACGCCGGAGGCCATGGGGGAGCAAAACGTGGTCCTAGACTCGGAAATGTTCCGCACCCTAAAGATCCCGGAGGACGTGAGCGTAGTGTCTGTCTCGGACATGAAACTGCTCCGTCTGTTGAATGAGCGTCCCTACTCGCTGAACGAGGCGGGGGAGATTCTAAATATCCATCCGTTCACATTCAACATCTTCAGGTTGGAGAGTCTGGGCTTCGTGCAGCGTATCGGATTTACGCCCACTGATGTTCTCCATGTGGACGGCACCTACCGGGAGTTCGACTTCGAGTCATCCATCAACGCGGCGCAGTACCTGTCGAGGAAGACTGGTGTGCCATTCAATGAGTTTATAGCCACTTCTAGGGAGAAGATTCGCCACAAGCTTTGCACTGAGCTTATGAGGGAATTGATTTCCGAGGAGACCTGCGGCTGCCAGCTGAACGCCACTACAGAGTACCTGCTGGACCTGGCCATCACCGGCATCCCCGGCAGGGACTTCGGATGTTCTATCAAAGTGGAGAAGCCCATCATAGGCATAGGTGCACCTGCGGGGGTATACATCCGTTGGGTAGGGGAGACATTCGGCACAGAGGTGCTGGTGGACGAGAACTCCGACGTGGGCAACGCTATTGGGGCGATCACATCTTTGGTGTCGGAGACCATAGAAGTGCTGGTGAAGCCAGAAACCATCGGCGGCACCAAATGTCCGTTCCTCGCGTTCTCCAAACTTGGGACCTTCAGGTACGAGACCTACGAGGAGGCCCTGGCCGATACCGAGCGCATGGCTATCGAGACCGTCAGGAGGGCGGTGGAAGAGGGCGGCGCGGTGGACGTTAGTGTGTCAGTGGACAGGGATGACAGAATGTATAATATTGGGACCAGCAGAGACAAAGTGCTGATGGAGACAATTCTCAAGATCACCGCTGCCGGCAAGCCCAAGCCGTTCAGTCCGTCGAGTGGTTCGAGGGCGACACGAAGATCTTCATGAGGGAGCCGCTGCCATCCAATGTCCGGGGCATTCCCAGGCTAACGCTGTTGCAGACTATCATCAGAAAGCCCTTGGATATCCTGCAGGGAATGTCTGTGGAGGTGACCATACTGCCGTGTATGACGGTATTCTGTAGGAGGTGCCGAAACACTAGCAGGAAGAAAATGTCCGTGAGAATGCGGAGCCCAGCGTCGATGCTGACTAGTAAGATGCTTTACATCTGGCCGGGTATCTGTGGGCCGGCTCTTAAGAGAAATATGATTAGTCGAACACTGTTGCATAATTTGATAGATGTGATGGCTTGAGTCGGTCATCAGACCGGCTCAGTCACCTTTCACCACAACTCCGTTGCCAGTCTTTTTGAGCACTTAGGTGCGGAAGTCTTTGTAGAAGTTGATTGACATCGTATTGAGGAACATCTCAAGGGAGATCCCGCTGTCGGTAATGATCTATACGCTTGTTGATTATCCACTTAAAGTCGAAAAAGATGCATTCCGACTTCCAACTACGTCTGTAGTCCACCTTCTTCCTCCATTTATCGTAGGGCATGACCAGGTACTTCTTGGCGGTGACGTTCCTAGTCATGCAGCCGTTGTTCTTCCTGTTGCAATTGAACTTAATGAATAATGTATATTCTTGTTTCATGAAGTTCTTCTAGTTCTTTTTAGTTTTGTAGACTAAATCAACGTAGATCGTATCAAAGACATGGCCTTCGGTGAAGGCCATGTTCGTCAGCATACGAAACCTGGTGTTGTCTCCTCATCTTGTCTGTGATGGTTGTATACTATGATCTTGTTCGTGTCTACATCGATCAGGGCACGCGTTTTGATTCACCTTCTGTAGTCCAGACCGACGTCCCACTTGTTCCTTCGCCAGAAATTCATGTTGCTCAGGTTGAACCCTGTAGAACTGACTCATCGGCCGGTGCTGTTTTTTCACCCTGGATGAGACGTACGAAGAAACAATCCTGTTATTCCTGCCGTTCCCTGATATCAGCATTAAAACATCCTCTCGCGCGCCTGTAATGGTCGTGTGGTCGAAGAAGGGTGTGTCTTGGAGCTCGTATTTGTGTATAAGGCCGTACCTTTGCAGGTCTTCGTAATTGCCACAAGCGTCGCCGGCAGCGTTCCCTCCAATTAAGGTTGTCCAGGCTCACGATGAGCAGCACCCATACGATCATGTTGTTTATGTAGGAATATGAACGGCTGATTTTCCCGCGGTTCATCTCAGCCGGCTCCTCACGGAACACCCTTATTCAAGACACGGTGTCCCTGGCGTAAATCATAGTATGCATGTGGGAGTAGTTATTGGCATGTGTCTCCGTCTTGATGAGAGGACGTGCCCTGTTCACTCTCTTACTGGCAACGAAATTCGTCGCCGACGTGGCTATTTTATTTTGGTATTAATTACGTATGCTTATAATCCTACTGACATCCTATTGGAGTGACCGTTCCGTTCTATTTGTACAAAACGGGGTATTTCCCAATTTCGGTCCGCGCCGTGGCAACTAGTGTTAATCACATTTAATACGACTCCATTAATATTTGTATTTATCAAAATTATACAACCAAAAAATGACGATATATACTTTTATGAAATAATAGTTTAAAACAACTAACTCATAAAATCATCATTCGACGGATTGAGTGAAGTGAATCATGCCGGCGAATTATGCAACAGTGTTGACTCAACCATTGATGAACCCCGGATCTCTGGGTCAGGTTGGCGGACAGATGGCTGGATATGGTGCTTGCATACGGATTCAACAGCGTTAATGTGGGCTGAAATGATTAGACCTTCCAGCAGTTTTAATGTATGGATATATGGCGGCGATCGAGTCGCGACTGGAATGTGGCCAGCCTCCAGACCAAGAGAGCTTCCTAAGCACGCGAACGTCCCCTTTTATACCGATTTGTGTGTAGGGGGCCCCATGCTCATACTGGGGATTGAGGGGACGGCTCATACGCTCGGGGTCGGGATTGTAGATGATAACTGCAACGTCCTTGCCAACGAGCTTGACATGTTCCGTCCGAGGGAGGGAGGACTTCACCCTAGGGAGGCCGCCAACCATCATGCCGATGTGGTCTCAAGGATCATCCGCCAGGCCATTGATAGAGCCGGCGTGGGCCTCTCCGACGTTGGATTGGTCTCGTTCTCTATGGGGCCAGGGCTCGGCCCGTGCCTTCGTGTGGCGGGTACTGCTGCAAGAGCTTTGGCGTGTTCTCTTGGGGTCTCAGTGATCGGTGTGAACCATTGTGTAGCCCATGTGGAGATCGGGCGTGCACAGTGCGGCTGTGACGACCCTGCTTTCCTGTATGCATCGGGCGGGAACACCCAGGTCATTGCTTTTGCCGAGGGTCGCTACAGGATCTTCGGCGAGACCCAGGACATTGGCGTGGGGAACATGCTAGACAAACTCGGGAGGGAGTTGGGCATGGGGTTTTATGCAGGCCCGATGTTCGAAAAGCTGGCCAAGAAAGGCGATAAGTACTACGAACTCCCGTACTCCGTAAAAGGCATGGACGTGGCGTTCTCCGGCCTGATGACCGCCGCTATCGCATTGAAGAGAAAAGGCGTGCCATTGGAAGACATAGCGTTGTCCGTGCAGGAAACAGCGTTCGCGATGCTCACAGAGGTGACCGAAAGGGCAATGGCTCATATTGGAAAGGACGAGGTCCTGCTCGGGGGCGGCGTAGCCCAGAACAACCGCCTGAAGGATATGGTCGAGGACATGGCTCATGCGCGCGGTGCGGAGATGTATGTCCCCGATCGCAGGTTTTGCATGGATAACGGCGCGATGATAGCATGGCTTGGGGCCGAGATGCACAACTCCGGCATAAGGATGGGCGTCTCTGAAACGGCGGTCAGGCAGAGGTTTAGAACCGACGAGGTGGACGTCACCTGGCGGAATTGATCTGCTCACCGACAATTTTGTCGAGGTTCTGAAGGAACTCGTCGATCCTATCTAAGGGAACGGATCCGCCGGCTGCGATTTTGTGGCCGCCACCCTGGCCCCCGACAGAGGCGCAGGCCTCCCGCATGGCCTTGGCGAGGTCGATCCCTCTCTCGAGCTGGCACCACATGCCTCTTGAGGAAAGGTTTACAGGGTCAGTGGACTTATTCATGCCGATGGTGGGTTTACCGTGGTCGCCGATGTACTGCATCGCGATTCCGCAGAGCGTCCCGGTAAACCCAGAGTCCGTAGAGTCGAACCATTGTATATGTTCCATCTGATTGAGGCCCTTGGAGTCCAGCTCCACCATGCTCTCGACGATGAGCCGAGAGGATTCTTGGTTTTGTTTGGCACCTTCGTTAAGGCACCTCTCGTCGCCCATCCCAGCGGCGATCCCCATCCCTCCCATCCCTGAGCGGCCACAGTTGTTCAGGACAGATGAGAGGTATTCCGCATCCGTCCTTGTGCCCTTCAGGTAGTATCTGTCACGGGCGATTTCGTTCATGGAGGAAAGCAGTACACCCTGCTCCATCAGTTTGATGGCGATGAGGGAAGAGAGTCTTCTGCGCTCCTCGTTGGTGAGGTCCATGTAGGTCTTCCCGCTCCGCACCCCGGCGTCGGCCATCAACTTGGCAACGCCCTCCACACTGCCGCTGACCCCGCGAATGTATGGGTCGGTGACTAGGAACAGCTCGGTCATGAGGTCCCCGGTGGGAATGAGTGAGCCCGGCATCCTTTTGATGTGGCCCCTCGTGGTTCCCTCTTCCAGGAGATATGTGTTGAGCCCGATGAGGCCGTTGATGTGCTGTCTGTCGCCGGCGATTCCGGCGAAGGCGACCTGGACCAGGTCCCAGTTGGACTCGTCCATGGTCACAGAAAAGAGCAAACACATGGTAGCCCCACATCCGGATGTCATGCCGTCGAACCCGAAGAGGTGGGGATTGGCATAGCAGACCCTCCTGGCCTCAGAGATGACCGTGTGGTGGTCTAGAACCACAACGTCCTGCTTCAGTTCGTCCAGCTGGTCGATGTAGGACGCCCCGAGGTCCGAGAGTATGATACAGTCCGCCTTGGTGTTGCGAATGACCTCCATATTGTAGTCGTTCAACGTCGTAAAAAGGGTGATGCGAAACTCCTTCCCCGCTCTCAGCAGCATCATCGCAAGAATAGCCGCGGAGGACACGCCATCGGCATCGTAGTGGGAGTAAACCTGGACGAAATCGTGGCTGCGGACGATGTCCGCGGCAATAGAAAGGGTAGTAAGAAGTTTTGAAGGTATTTTGTCTTCCATAAGACTCACTTGAGCATGAGTTCCGCGTTGCTGAGACTGTATTTCCAGTCCGCAGGAAGGACACTGTTTCTCTTGTAGTAGCGCTCGAGCCTTCTGATCTTTGCCTCGATCATATTGAGGCCCCTCTTGTTGGAAACGTCTCCCCTGTTGTCTCTGAGGTGAATGTTCAGGTCGATAGCGCGTCTCATGAGGTTGGCGAGGTCTTCGGGAAGGGATCCTGCGACTTCTTGCTCCTCCATGATCTGGGTGATGGTCTTGCCGGTGGCGAGCTTGACGTTGGGGACGCCGTACTGGTCCCTCAGAACAAGTCCGATCTTGGCGGAGATCATCCCGTCCCTTGCGAGCTTCACGATGATGTCCTCTATCTCAGTGGTATTGAGAGGAACCCATGCGGGATTCTCGGAAATCATGGGGCGCTTCGAACAGGATTTGCCTTTCCTTCTTGTGTGCATTCTTGCCATAGTTTGATCCTCCGAATCATATCCTAGGCGGCGAGGCTGACATTGCGATAGGTAGGGAGTATTTAAAAAATTTTATTATTAAAGCAGTTGTCGTCGGAACCTTTCAGTGACCTATGAACGGCTTCCCGGGCCCATAGGATCGTGTTCCGTACTCCTTGCGATCGAAAGACAGCTGTTCAGGGACAATGCGAAGAAGTGGGACTCCATCTCGCAATCGTTGTAGATCCTCCTCCCGAAGATGACCGCATAAATGTCGCAGTACCCGATGTCTCTGGTCTCCACAACCCTAATCTCGTATCCGGCCTCCTCCATGAATTCGCGGACGTAGAATTGCTTGGAAATTTCGCTCTCCTCCACGTGCGAGGCCTTGTTTCTGCTGGAAGTATCAAAGTAGAATACTCTGCTTTTAACGTCGAACGGGAACTCCATGCCATTCGTCACTAGATACGCACCCAGTTTATTCTTGTGGAACTCCCATTCCCTATGCTTCGAGTCCTGTGGCGGATCAGCCTTTCCTCGTAGACCCATTTCCTGGGGTACGACGATACGGTATACAGGCACTTCCTATCGGAGAGAGCTCTGGACGTGAAATCCAAAGGCTCTATGATGTGCTTTCCAACGTCCATTTGATATAAAAGGTGAAAGCACATCCACTGACACATGATTACAATGGAGACCCTTTCCGCGATCGCGGATGCGGTCCAGGCGGCAGTTGAGTGCATCCCTGGATCGAGATCTAAGGGGAAGACAGTGTGCATGGGTGCCGACGGAACGCCTACGTTTCAGATAGACAAGGTGGCCGAGAACGCGGCCCTCATGTACATCCATGACAACAGGATCCCCCTTAATATCCTCAGCGAGGAGATTGGTTTCGTGGACAACGGCGCAGAGGAGACCCTTGTCATGGACCCCATAGACGGGACGTCCAATGCTATTGCAGGGGTCCCGTACTACACCATCTCCCTCGCGGTCGGCAAGTCGGCGTTGTCTGACATCAGAATCGGGTACTTAAGGAACCCTGCCACCGGCGACGTCTACTCGGCGGAAAAGGGGAAAGGGGCTTATAAGAACGGCTGCAAGGTCCACGTCAGGGAACCCGACATGGACGACCTATTCGTCATGATTTATATGGGCAATGCGGCCCACCCGGACGCCTTCACCCTGACCAAGAGGGTAAAGTCCTCCCGCTCATTCGGATGCGCCTCCCTGGAGATGACTATCGTGGGAGAGGGAGAGGCCGACGGATTTCTGATGAAGTCTGAGAACTACATCCGCGCCATCAGGGTTATGGATATCGCAGCTAGCACGATATTCCTCAGGGAGGCCGGGGGCGAGGTCTACGATTTGAAGGGCAATGTGCTGGACATGCCCTTCGATATCGAGCACAGGGCCAACTTCCTTGCGGTAGGAGATGACAGGGTGTACGACCTGATCGTCAGGCACAGGGACTCCGTGGTGGAGCATAAATACGGCATCTACACCAACGTGCACGTCAGGAATGCCGTGAAATACACCAGACAGGTCATCGACGCGCTGGAGGGCAACACCTACTATGTAGACACGGACATCGCAGAAATCTTAGGTGTTCCCGGTGTCCCACTGTCGCAGATGGATGCAGACATCATCATCGTCATCGGAGGAGACGGTACGCTACTGAGGGCGCTCCAGCACACCGACGCCATGGTCATAGGGATTAACGGGGGGAGTGTTGGGTTCCTTGCCGAGATAGACCACGAGCACATCGCCGATGGCATCGCCAAACTGCTGAGGGAGGACTACATCGTCGAGACCAGGTTCAAGCTCAATTGCTGGTACAACGGAGAGTACCTCTACGATTCGGTGAACGAGGCGGTGGTCCACACGGATTCCGTGGCCAAGATTAGGCACTTCAAGGTCTACGTAGATGATGTGCTGGCATCCGAGCTTAGGGCGGACGGCATCATCATCTCTACCCCCACTGGGTCCACATGTTACGCCATGAGCCTGGGGGCCCCGTACATGGATCCCAAGGTGAAGGCCTTAATGGTTGTCCCCATGGCTGCATACAAGTTCAACTCCCGTCCGTTTGTGATCCCGGCGACATCTAAGGTCACCGTGGAGAACGTCCTAGACAAGGGATGCATCATAGTCCTGGATGGCCAAGAAGAGTACTACATGGACGGGGAGTCCAAGGTGGAGTTTATGCTATCAGACAAGAAGGCCCGCTTCATTTGCTTCGACACGGACTTCTACTCTCGCGTCAGGGACAAACTGGTGAACACACTATGAATCGTATAACCGGAGTGGATATGGACTTCATCGACAGCTTCAACAAGGCCGCCAGGTCCACCTATCCCAACGAGTTCTTGTGCATGACCCGGGAGGTCGACGGGGTGATCACGGAGATGATCCTCCTCCCGGGCACCGTATACGGAGACAGCCATAGCTTCTTGAACCAGTGGATGGCGCCGATAGACTATAGCATCGCCGGATCGGCCCACTCCCATCCTGGCTACTCCAACGAGCCGTCCGATGTAGACATGGAATTTTTCAGCAACACCGGTGGCGTTCACTTCATAACGTGCCAGCCCTACGACAGGACCAGCTGGCGCGCCTACAACTCCCGTAGCGAGCCCTTGGACCTCGAGATTATTTACTGACCTTTTCCGCATTCATTGACTAGGTTGCCAGCGATCTCCATCAGGCCGATGAGATACGCCCTATCCCTGGATTCCGCAACGATTTCTACAGAGGGCTCCGCACCCTTATTCAGGCGGATCATGTACCATCCGCCCTCCATATCCACGCGCCAGGCATCAGTGCGGACCGTCGCCTTCCCCTCCATCCCGGGGACAACCTCGTTGACGGAGCGCCTGAACGACTCCACAGAACACTGACACTCGTAGATCTCCATGTCGCGGAGGTACTCCGGAAAGTCGTCGACGATCTTGTTGATGCTCTTGCCCCCGGCCATCCCTGCCATCACGGCAGCAGTGTGGATCCCATCAGGTATCACTCCCATGTCCCCAAAGATGATCCCCCCGTCGTAGAATCCTAGCTCAGCCCCGGCGGCGACAGCCTCACAGACCGCGGCTACGCTTATATCTGTCATCACGAGTCCCTCGGGGTCCTCCGGTTCCGTGTCGTCAAGCTTGCCGCGGAAGGCATCGTCCACAAGCATAGTGGTGTCTATCGGGACAGCTATCTTCCTGGGCTTCAGGAACATTACCGTGAGGGCGAACACCTGCTCGGGTAAGAGTTCCCGCCCCTTCTCGTCAAGGATTGCCGTCATGGTGCCGATCCTGTTCATGGAGCACCCGATGGACCCGGGCTCGGACTCCACCTGCCTACGGACGCTGTTAGTACAGATGCCGTGCCTGTCCATTTCGCCGATGACGAAGTCTGGGTCCCTCTGGGCGTTCAGGGCGAGGACGTCTGCCCCTAGGGAGTTGAGAATCTGGGGCGCCGAGTCCGCGACGGGGCCGCACGCGCAGTCCAGCGTCACGGAACATTCTGCTTTCTCTGGTAGAAGGGACCTGAGCCTCGTGTTGTACTCCTCCACTGCTCCGAGGTAGGGCAAAACATGACCCAGCTTACCGGACTCCGACAGTGCGGGAGGGTTCAGAAGATACTTGTCCAGATGCCTGATTTGCTCTTTTCTGAATAGGCTACCGTTGGGGTTTATCAGAAGATAGCCGCTGGTCATCCCGTGACCGCGGTACTCCGTGACGTAAACGGCACAGTCCCCCTTGGACGCGGCCAAGGCCAGTGCGGGGCAGCTGACCGTACCGAGATCGATGACGTCAGCGCCAGACGATAGGAGCCCCGCCTTCAGAGCCTCCCTCATCATCTGGCTCCCCCTCATGAGGTCCATGCCGACGACAACCTTATGATGATCCATGGCCAGCGCGTGTCCGAGAAGAATCCCCATCTCAGGGGTGACATCTTCCGATGGGGAGGATCTAAGGAGGATTTTGTCTGTCTGGGGCATGCTTCGCCCAATCCTCCGTGCGTTCATATCAGTTTTGGTGCGGACGATAGGCGTTCTACAAAGTAATCTCACAGTTTTAAACTGCCCCGCACCCTTCGTTTGGCTTTTTCATATAAATGCGCAACGGAGAAAATTATCTGTTTCCTTTTGTATAATTCAGGATTGGAACTTGAATAACAAGGAATTGAGTTGGATTGATTTGTGGCATGTAAATCCTGCGACATACAAGAAGTTTGTCCAATGCCTAAAGAATGATAAGGTTTTGAGAAAGTGCGGCATCACCAAAGATGTAAACTTTCAAGGGGTGCCACATTTTGCATAATCGTACCACGATAAATAAAACTAGCGCAGAGATTTAGACGTACTTCGGTGGGGATTCGGATAGGTTTGTTAACATCCTCATTAGGATAGAGAGTTCATGGTTCTACAAAGGCCTAAGGATGGGTAACTACACCCCAAAGACCATCATGATCGTCCGATCACGGAAAAATTGTATCTGATCATGAATGTTAAATGCCGAATGTACTAGTGCCCCGC